>CAZZYB010000035.1:0-8630 GCA_964658125.1 uncultured Acetobacteraceae bacterium
GCCTATCGACGCTGCCGGCAAGTTCCGCGCTCAGGACGCCGCCGACCAGACCGACGCGTGCCCCTGGGACCCCACCAACTGGGGCATCAAAGACAACGCAGCCGGGCAGGCCTGGTACAACTCGCTGCTGAAGCAATATGCCGCCTGGGGCGTCGACTTGCTCAAGGTCGATTGCATCTCCGACCACCCGTACAAGCAGGATGAAATCCGTATGATTCGCCGGGCGATCGATAGAAGTGGACGCCCGATGCTGCTCTCGCTTTCACCCGGCCCCACTTCCCCGAGGCACGCCGAAGCAGTCAGTGACCTGGCGAACATGTGGCGCATCTCGGACGACGTCTGGGATGTGTGGACATCCGAGCCCGGCAAGAATTTTCCGCAGAGCATCGTCGGTCAGTTCTCACGCGCGGCAGACTGGAGCTCGTTCGACTTCGAACCCGACCGCCGGCCGGACTTCGACATGCTTCCGCTGGGCGAGTTGCGACCGTCGCCGGGATGGGGCAAGCCGCGCTCGACCCTGCTCACGCCTGACGAGCAGCAAACGATGCTCGCGCTGTGGGCGCTGAACCGCAGCCCCCTCATCCTGGGCGCCAACCTCACGCTACTCGACGAGCCGACCCTGCACCTGCTGACCAACCGCGCTCTGATTCGCATCGACCAGGACGCCACCAATGGCGCTGGACCGATCGATGGTTTCGCAGCCAACCTGCGCGTGTGGTCGGGCGAACTGTCTTCGCAAGGCGGAAACGGCCACGCGGGAGCGTTGTTCAATTTGGGCGACACGCCTCTTTCCTTCGACCAATCGCTGGCCGATCTTGGCCTCGTTGGCGGGAATGGGAGCCCTTCGGCTAAAGTCTTCAACGTCTGGACCGGCGAGAGCCTCGGTCGCATCGATCGCGTTCACGCCACGATTCCACCTCACGGCTGTCTGCTGCTGATCGCGGAGTGACGAACAACATCGCGGCAGCACAACTGACGTTTCGAAACACGATAATGTCTTGAGTAAGCAGACAAAGAGGAGGCGAAATGTCGAAAGTTCCAATAACCGTGATGGGTTACCGTTGCGAACGCTGTTTCGCTGAGTGGATCCCGCTATCTTTTGACATAGAACCGGAGGTGTGTCCAAAGTGTGGCAGTATGTCTTGGAATAAATCCAAAGGACCAATGCTCACATATGAAGTTTTCAGCGAAAAAATTGCCGCAACGTTGACAACGGAAGCAGGACCTCTTACCTGGACAGAAATCCGGACCAAGGCCGGTCTCCCGCAAAAGTTTCCAAACAATGAATGGGTTCGTCGCTTGGAGCGAGATATCGGACTAAGCCGGACCAAAGACGCACACGGGATCATAAACTGGAAACTCAACTGGAAGTCTGATCATGACTAGAGCTAATGAGCTCAAATTGCCGACTACGTCACCCAAGCGCCAAGCTCTGAACAAGGAAATGTGGAACGCCTCCAGGTCCGCGGATGAGGCGGATTTTTATACGTTGGGTTACAGCGGTCGTCCTATCGAAGCGATACTGCAATTAATCGGCGAACGGAAAATCCGTACTCTAATTGACATCAGAACCAATCCGGTATCTATGTACCGGCCAGAGTTCAGCAAGAGAAACCTGAAATCCGCGTTAGAACAAGTGGGCATCCTCTATGAGCATCGGTCGCAATTCGGTGTGCCCCGTGACATACGAGCCAAAGCGATCGCGTCGGGGAGTCGCAAAGTAATTTGGGACTGGTATGACGAGCACGTGGCTCGAGCATATGTCGGAGAAAACTTACATCGCTTCTTCAACACAATTGAACATCCGGTTGTACTGATGTGTTCTGAATTTGACCCCTTAGAATGTCACCGCCATAGACTATGCTTACTTCTCGAGAGGCTTGGCCTGCGTGGATTTGATTTGTAAACACTGATATGTACGAAAAGAAAAGAGCACTGATCGTCGTGCGTACATATCCCACCCCCGCCAAGCAGGGTGTGGAGGTATCTTGCACGGCCGCGATAACGGATGATGGAAGGTGGCTAAGACTTTTCCCCGTTCCCTACCGTCTCCTCGACGGCAGCAAGCGCTTTCATAAGTATCAATGGATCGAAGTTGAAGTAGTAAAGGCCTCCGATCCGCGACCGGAAAGCCATAAGATCAGACCCCAGACGATTCAAATTCTGGGCGGTGTTCTCTCTACCGACCGAGCTTGGAAAGAGAGAAAGGATGTTCTTGAACCTTTCCAAGGTCATTGCCTATGCTGTCTTAAGGAGCAGCGCGATAAATATGGGTCACCCACTCTGGGCTTTATCAAGCCGAAAGAAATTACACGTCTTGTCTTCAGGAAGGAATCATCCGAATGGTCGCCAGCGCAGGCGGCGGCTCTAAGTCAAGGAAATCTTTTCGAAAAAGCCCCAGCAGAAGAGTTGGAAAAGATCCCATTCTCGTTCCTGTATGAATTCAAATGTGATCACCCTTCGTGTAATGGTCACAAATTATCCTGCACAGATTGGGAAATGGGTGCCTCCTTTCGAAAATGGAGGACCGAGCACGGCGCCAATTGGGAAGCGGTCTTTCGGAGAAAATACGAGAAAGAAATGATTGAGGACAAGGATCTTCGTTTCTTCGTTGGAACTGTAAATGCTCACCCGCGCGAATGGATTATCGTGGGCCTTTTCTATCCTCCAAAGTTCGGCCCGCTTCCTCTCTTTGATACCTAGGCAGTGGGCTTCCACCTCAACCATGTCGGCGGCGACATAATGTCTTCAATGTGTTCATTCAAAGGCACTTACGTGTAATGGAGCCGCGAGCGATTGGGAGTACCGGTGTTGCAGTATTGCACCATAACGAGCTTCGCCTTACCATCGCCTCTAGTGGACATCGCAAACAAAAAGAAGCAGGACGCCGAGCGCCTCGTCTCCGCCGGCAGGGTGGACGACGACGACCAGGTCGAGCTCAAGCTCCGCCCTAAGCGCCTCGCCGAGTTCATCGGCCAGGAGAAGGCCAAGGAGCAACTGGCGATCGCGCTCGCCGCTGCGAAGGCTCGCGGCGAGGCGCTGGACCATGTGCTGCTGTTCGGGCCTCCGGGGCTCGGCAAGACGACGCTGGCGACGATCATCGCGAATGAGTTGGGTGTTGGTTATCAGCAGACGTCGGGACCTGCCTTGCAAATTCAGGGCGACCTCACGGCGATCCTCACCAACCTGCGCGAGAAGCAGGTGCTGTTCCTCGACGAAATCCATCGCCTGCAGCCGGTGCTTGAAGAGAAGCTCTATACGGCGCTCGAGGACTACCAGATGGACATCATCATCGGCCAGGGTCCGAGTGCGCGCACGCATACGCTGGAGATCAAGCCGTTTACGTTCGTCGGTGCGACGACGCGGCCGGGGCTGCTCTCGTCGCCGCTGCGCTCCCGCTTCGGCATTCTTTTGCGTCTGGAGTTCTACACCGACGACGAGCTGCGCTATGTAGTCGAGCGCAGTGCCGAGGTCTTGGGAGTTCCCATCGACCGCGACGGCGCGGCCGAGATCGCAATGCGCTCCCGCGGGACACCGCGCATCGCCAATCGCCTTTTGCGGCGCGTGCGCGACTACGCCGAAGTACGCGCGTCAGGCCGCATCGACCGCGAAACCGCGATGGCTGCGCTGAAGCTCCTAGAAGTAGACGCACATGGCTTCGATGAGCTTGACCGCCGCCTGCTGCGTACAATCATCGAGAAGTACGACGGCGGCCCGGTCGGCCTCAACACTCTTGCCGCCGCGCTTGCCGAGGAGCAGGACGCGCTCGAAGAAGTTTATGAACCGTTCCTCATCCAGATCGGGTTCCTCGATCGCACTCCACGCGGTCGCGTTGCTACGCGGCTGGCTTACGAGCATCTCGGCATAGAAATGCCGCGCAAAGCGCCGACACTATTCGGCTGACAGGGCGCTGCGCAAGACGCCATTTGCGGCAGTCAGCCTCGCCTCCGCCGCCTCGCGGCCGAGGCCAAGCATCTGCATCACAATCGCCGTCTTCACACTGCTGCTTGACTCCTCCAGCAACCGCGCCGCAGTAGCCGCATCGCATCCAGTCGCCGCCGCGATGATCCTCTCCGCGCGGTCCACAAGCTTCGCATTCGTCGGCCGCACGTTCACCATCAAGTTGCCATAGGTTGCGCCGGTGCGCACCATCACGCCAGTGGAGAGCATGTTCAGCACCAGCTTGGTCGCGGTGCCGGCCTTCATCCGCGTGCTTCCGGTCAGGACCTCCGGGCCGGTCGCGGGGGAGATCGCAATGTCCGCAGCCAACGCCAGCGCCGAGCCAGGAACGCAGCTCAGACCTATAGTCAACGCTCCAAGCCCCTTGGCATAATCGAGAGCGCCGAGCACATACGGCGTTCGTCCGCTGGCCGCAATGCCGACCAGTGTATCGGCCTCCGCGAAGCCCGCTCCCGCGAGATCGCTGGCGCCTTCCTCGCGCGAATCCTCGGAGTGTTCGCTCGATAGCCGCAGCGCCCGGTCGCCCCCGGCGATGAGTCCCTGAACAAGATCCGCGCTGACGGAAAACGTCGGCGGACACTCGCTGGCATCCAGTACACCGAGTCTTCCACTGGTTCCCGCCCCGATGTAGAACAGCCTGCCGCCGCGTCCGAAGCGTTCCGCAATCGCGTCGACAGCGCGTGCAATCTGCGGAAGTTCCGCGCGGACCGCGCCCGCGACCTTAGCGTCTTCATCATTCATTACCGTGAGCATTTCCACCGTCGAAAGCTGGTCGAGATGCTCGCTGGCAGGGTTGCGGGCCTCGGTAAGAAGCTGCGCAAGTGCGGGTTGGTCGGGTGCTTTCATGCGAAGACCATGATAACGTCGCGCCAGGCAAAGATGTGAAACCATAGAACGATGCCCGACGGGGAAAGTTCACACAGCAGTGAAGCATCGGGGACCGCCGCGTGGCGTTCGCGCGACTTCCGCTTCTATCAATCGGCGAGGCTGCTGGGCGTGCTCGGGTCAGAGGCGCAGAGCGTTGGCGTGGCGTGGCAGGTGTACCAGATCACCCACTCGGCGCTGGCGCTTGGCTACACCGGCCTCGCGCTGTTCCTGCCGGGCCTGGTGTTCGTGCTGCCTGCCGGGCACGTCGCGGATCGCTACGACCGCCGCGCCATTATTCTCACCTGCTACACCGTTCAATCAATAGCGACCATCGCGCTGCTGTGGCTGTCGCTGCACGGCATTGGCAGCATCTGGCCGGTATACGGCATCCTGTTCATCATTGGCACCGGGCGCTGCTTCAGCGGTCCTGCGGCGAGTGCGATGGTTCCGACGCTGATACCCAAGGAGCACTTCGTCAACGCCGTTACATGGGGAGCGACGGTCTTCCAGATCGCCAATGCTTCCGGGCCGATGTTCGGCGGTCTGCTGTTTTCGCTGTCGCTGACGACGATGTTCGGCGGCCGGTTCGCCGCGCTCAACGGCGCGCCCATCGTGTACTGCTTCACGCTGATCTGCCTGCTCGCCTTCATCGTGCTGGTTGCGACGCTGAGCCCGCGGCCGCTGGCCAACGGCGTCCATAAAGCCTTCACGGTGGAGACGCTTCTCGCCGGTCTGCGCTACGTTCGCGGCACGCGACTGCTGCTCGGCTCTATCTCGCTCGACCTCTTTGCGGTGCTGCTGGGCGGCGCAGTCGCACTCATGCCGGTGTTCGCGAAGGAAGTTCTGCACGAAGGCGCGAACGGCCTCGGCCTGCTGCGCGCGATGCCGAGCATTGGAGCGCTCAGCGTTTCGCTGCTGCTGCTGGTCTTTCCGCTGCGCCGCCGCGCGGGGCGCACGATGCTCGCGTGTGTCGGCATCTTCGGAGCGGCGACGGTTGTGTTCGGGTTGAGCCGCAACGTCTGGCTAAGCTGCATTGCGCTGGTCCTGATTGGCGCGAGCGATATGGTCAGCGTCGTTGTTCGCTCAAGTATCCTGCAACTGGCTACACCGCCCGAGATGCGCGGCCGCGTGAGTGCCGTCAACTGGCTCTTCCTGGGCGCGTCGAACGAACTCGGCGAGTACGAAAGCGGCCTCACCGCGCACTGGTGGGGAGCGGTGCGCGCGGTAGTGATCGGCGGCGTCGCCAGCCTGGCTGTCACCGGCCTCTGGAGCATTTTTTTCCCGGCGCTGCGCCAGGCTGACAGGCTGACCACCGAGAGCCTGATCGCAGTCGAGCGCGAGTTCAGCTCCGCAGAGCCAGTGGACTAGTACTGTCCATACCGACCCTTCACCGAATCAAGCAGCTTCTGCGAGTCGTAACCCACCCCATCTTTGAAAACGATCTCCGTGTTTTCGATGTCGTCGATGTGGGTGGAGGGATCGCCCTTGACGACGACGAGGTCTGCGTTCTTGCCGACCGCAATGCTGCCGATGCTGGTAGCGCGGCCAAGGTACGTTGCCCCATTGAGTGTTGCAATCTTGATCGCTTCGACGGGCTTGAAGCCGGCTTCAACGAGCAGCTCAATCTCGCGCTGATCGCCGTAACCGGGCAGTGTCCCGCCGTCGCCGGTCGGGTCGGGACCGCCCATCAGCAAGCCGCCTGCCCGAGAGAAGGCGCGCTCCATCGCCATGTCGTTCTTGAAAAGCTGCGCGCGCTGCGCCGCGGCCTGCGGGTTGGCCGAGGCGCGCATGAGCTCCAGGTTGCGGGTGGTGAGGTAGGCCTCGCGCGTCGGCGGGGACATCGCAGCAAGCACCCGCGGCTGCAGTTGCAGATGCGCCGGGTCGTCGCTCTGAAAGACGGGCAGCGTCGACGTGAGCGCAACGTGGTGCGAGACCAGCAGCGCGATGAGCGCTTTGCCTTCGGGCGAGTCCGGCGTTATCTTCGCCAGCGTGGCGTTGCCGGTGCTCTGCGAGCAGATGTCGGGCTGCTTGCCGGGGTCGAGCTGCGTGTTGACGAAGAACCCGTGTTCGAGATTGTCAATGCCCAACTCGACGGCCTCAGGGTAGGTCACCGAGCACAGATGGCCGGTGACCTTGATGCCGAGCTTGTGGGCTTCGTCGATGGCGGTCTTCAGTTCCTCGCGCGTGATGTTCATGTAGGCCTTGAAGCTGGTGACGCCCTGCGCGGCCCAGTAGTCGACAGTGGCTTTGGCGTCGGCGGCGTCCTTGAGCTGGTGCATCTCGAGCGCGAAAGCGCCGGGTCCTTCGAGGTAGGGGCCGGTGACGTCGAGGTGCGGGCCGATGAGCTTGCCGCTATCGATCATGGTGCGCAGGTTGAGGTCGAAGAAGGGTTCGATGGAGCCGGTCGTGCGCAAGGTTGTGACTCCCGCGCCGAGGTACAAACGCGGCGATGTGAAGCCAAGCTGCGGCACGATGATGGGCGGCTCGGATGCGCCGGCTACGTCGAGATTTGGGCGCGTGAGGTAGTACATGTGGTCGTGCATGCCGACGATGCCGGGCATGACCGTGCGGCCGCTGAGGTCGAGTACGACTGCGCCTGCAGGTGAAGCTCCGTGGTGCGCCCAGGCTTCGATGCTCGCAATCTTTCCGCCGCGCAGGGTGAGGACCTGGTCCTCGAGCGGGCCCGCGCCGGTGCCGTCGATGATGCGTACGTGCTCCAGCACGACGGTCCCCGCGGGTACCTTGATGTATCGCGAAACAGCAGGCGCGACGGTGCTTTGCTGCGCTGCGAGCGCCGCGGCGGAGAACGCATAGAGAGCAAGGGCGAAGGTCTTACGCGCGGTTTTCATTTGCCGTGATGATAGCGCGGTCTGCGTGCGTTGCAGCCAGGAGATTGGCCGGGACGGTACACTTTTTGCGGGAGACCGCATACGAAGGGAAGGTGTCGATGGAAAACGGGAAGAAGATCGCGCTTGGGGTAACGGTTGTATTTTTGATCGCGGTGGGCGTGCGCGTGGGCCTGATTTACAAAGCGAACCATGACGCCGGGCCGGCGAAGAAGGAGATGGCCGAAGGTCCCAACCTGACCGACGACGACGTGGTCTTTTACTCGCTGCACAAGGAGCATCCGGACACGATTGCGGATGAGCGCAAGCTGATCGGCAAGACGGTTTGGGTGAAGGCGGGCGGCCAGTTGGACTACTACCGCTATGCCAATCATCGCGTCGATTATGCGCACCCGGTTGGCACGCTGCGCGACGTCGAGCCACTGATCATCAAGGAGGTTTTCGAGCAGGTTCCGCCCAAGAGTGGGCCCGCGGTGTTTCGCATTCCGGCAGGCCAGCGGCACATGCTGCTGGCGTTTACGATGCCCAAGTCGGGCGACCCGAATGCGGTGTACGGAACGCCCGTCGGGCACTTCGAGTCGGGCGTCTACATTCTGCTGACCGACGAAATGTTCTTCTACGACGATCCGCATAAGCTCTTTGCCTACTGGGGTCCGGAGACGTGGGCGCACATCGACAAGCACGAGGTTGTGCCCGGCATGACTGAGAATCAGGCCGGGCTGGCGTACGGCGAAGTGTTGACGCCGAGCAGCAACAGTACCGGGAATCGCACGCTCAACTTCGACAACAACGGGCATCCGGTGAGCGTTGTTTTCGAGAATGGCAAAGCTACAAAAATTACTCCAGAGAAATAACAGAAGGCGGGCACGATGAATCGTCGCAAGCTGTTGCAGAGCGGAGCCGCAATCGGCGCGCTTGCGTTGATTCGGCGCGAATCTATTGCGCTGTCGCCGGAGC
>CAZZYB010000035.1:8640-16153 GCA_964658125.1 uncultured Acetobacteraceae bacterium
AGTCGCCAAAACGACCGCTGGCCGAGTGCGCGGACGCGTCGTCAGTGGCGGCATTCTATGTTTCAAGGGAATTTCCTACGGCATGGACACTGCGGAGACGCGCTTCGCTCCGCCGAAACCGCCTGCGCCGTGGAGCGATGTCCGCGATGCGTTTGAGTGGGGACCGAAGGCGCCGCAGGTGACCGGCGCACGGCCGCGGCGCGAAGACGCGGTGGCGATGGCTGCGCGACCGGGCTACCATCTGCCTCCGGACGAAGGCGCGGAGAGCGAAGATTGCCTGCATCTGAACGTCTGGACGCCGGCGTTGCGCGACAAAAAGAAGAGGCCGGTGATGGTGTACATCCATGGCGGCGCGTACTCAAACGGCACCGTGAACGCAAAGCTTTACGACGGTACGCGGCTGGCGAAGCGCGGCGATGTCGTTGTCGTCACCGTGAATCATCGGCTAAATTCCTTTGGATACGTGTACCTTGCAGAGCTGGCGCCGGGGTTCGAGGATTCGGGCAACGCAGGGCAGCTTGACCTGATGCTGGCGCTCGAGTGGGTACGCGATAACAGCGCAGAGTTTGGCGGCGATGCCTCGCGCGTGCTGATCTTCGGACAGTCGGGCGGTGGAGCGAAATGCGCGACGCTGATGGCGCAACCGCGCGCGCATGGGCTGTTCCACCGCGTAATTACGATGAGCGGACAGCAGGTGACAGGAGCACATCCGGAACACGCGACGGAGCGGGCGAAGGCGTTCCTCAAGGCGTTGGGACTGCATACAGCAACACCCGCCGCACGCGCTGAAGCTCTGCGCACGCTGCCCATGGAGACTCTGCAGAAGGCTACGCCTGCGGGCGGATACTATGGGCCTGTGACCGATGGGCGCTCGCTGCCGCGCGATCCCTTCGACCCAACGGACCCGCAGATTTCGATGCGGGTTCCGATGATGCTCGGCAACATGCACGACGAGACTCGCGGCCTCATGGGTCAGCCTGCATTCTTCAAGCTGACGTGGGAGACCCTGCCCGAGGCGCTCGAAAAGAACGCCACCTACTTGAAGAGCGACACGGTGTCGTTACCCGTCGCGGACGTGATTGCGAAGTATCGCGAGTGGCATCCGGACTACACCGCCACCGATGTCTTCTTTGCCGTCACTACGGACTCGCGCTCGTGGCGCGGACAGGTGATCGAAGCAGACAAGCGCGCCGCCGACCCCGTCGCGCAGCCGCACACGTGGGTCTATCAACTGGACTGGAAGACGCCTGTGCCCGCGCCGAACGGCGGGAGCTACGGCTCCCCGCACACGCTCGACATACCGCTTGGGCTGGATAACGTCGAGTTGTCGCCGGGGATGGTGGGCAGCAGCGCCGAAGATAAAGCTCGCGCGCAGCAGATGGCCGACGTCGTCAGTGAAACCTACATCGCCTTCGCGAAGACGGGCGTGCCGGACGATGCGCACATACCGCACTGGCCTGCGTTCGACCTGAAGCAGCGTGCGACGATGATCTTCGATCTACCGCCGCGCATCGAAAACGACCCCCGCGGGCGCGAGCGGCGCTATCTCGGCCAGGTGCCTTACGTGCAGCCGGGGACGTAGTTACTTCGAGCGGAAGAGCAGCGGCGCAACAGCAATCAGGTTGTCGCGCCACACCGGCCAGATGTGACGGCCCGGCGTCTCCACGGCTGTCACTGGCAGGCCCTTCGCCTTGGCCCACGCGACAAACTCGCGGTTAGGCGCGAGCAGGTCGTCGCCGGTGCCGCAGGCTACCCATAGCAGCTTGAGGTTGGCCTTCTTCGCGTCGAGCCCGGGCATGTGTTCGTCGAAGTGGCGCAGATGTACGGCGGAACTCATACCCACCACGTAGGCAAATTTGTCGGCGTGGTTGACGCCGATGGTGAGGCTCTCAAGGCCACCCATCGACAGGCCCGCAATGGCGTGGCTGCTGCGATCGCCGCTGATGTTGTAGTCATGCTCGACGACCGGCATGATCTCCGACAGCAACGCGGATGAAAAGAGCGAAACGTTCTCGTCGACTTTCGCGGCTTCACCCCAGACCTGGCCGCCCTTGGTCACGAAATCAAGATTGCCATAGCCGAGCGGCATCACCACAATCATGGGCACGGCCTTCTGCTCCGCGATGAGACTATCGAGGATCAGGCTTGCGTGACCGATCTGCTCCCACCCTGTTTCGTCGTCTGACCAGCCGTGCAGCAGGTACAGCACCGGGTAGCCGCCCTTGTGCTTCGCGTCGTAGCCTGGCGGCGTGTAGACAGCGTAGGCGCTCTGGTTGTTGGGCAGGTTCTTTTCGATGTGCGTTGTGAAGAAGCGGTGATCGACGCGGCCATGGGCCACATCCTTCAGCTCCCACGGCATGGGCGGATGGGACGGCACCATAACGTTATTGGCCAGGAAGACGAAGTTGCGGCGCACGTCAGGGTTGTTGGGATCGAGCGTCGTGACACCGTCGACGATGAACGCGTAGCCGTAGTACTCCGGCGCGAGCTTCGGCGTGGTCGCCGACCACACGCCCTCCGCGTCTATCGTCATGGGCAAGGCGGTGTCCGGCGCGTCGATCGAGACCGTCACCTTCTTCGCGCCTTTGTTCTGGTAGCGGAAGGTGATCGTGTTATCGGGATTCAGTTGGTGGGTCTGGAGCGTTGGCGCGACGGGTGCCTGCGCCATGGCGGAGGCTGCAAGAAAAGCGGCGGTTAGCAGGCGACAATGCATCGCACAAGTGTATCGCTGCTAAGCTAACGAAAAGTAACTGTGGGGAGAACAGATGCTCGACGTGCATGTGCCGGACCACAAGCTTGGCGGGGTTCGCGACTTCGTCATCCACATCCTCACCATCACTGTAGGCCTCCTGATTGCCCTGGGTCTGGAGGCGAGCGTGGAGGCGTTGCATCATCGTCATCAACGCAATGAAGCGGACGAAACCATAAGGCAGGAGCTTCGCGAAAATCGCGACACCCTGTCGAAAGCGCGCGCGGAAATGAAGGTCGAGGTTGCCAACATGGTGCGTGTGCTGGACTTTCTGGAAGCGCGCAGCAAAGGACAGCCCGGCGACGCGAAGGATTTAAACTTGAATTTTCATGAAGGCCCATTGCAGGATTCTGCCTGGCGTACCGCGGCTTCAACCGGCGTGCTCACCTACATGGACTACGCGCAGGTGCAGAAGTACGCGATTGCTTACAAAGAGCAGGATCAATTCGAAGCCATGGAGCGCCAGACTTTGGATGAGTATTTGCAGCTGGATTCATATGTCGTGAAAGGCTTCGATCCTGAAACGCTAAGCGCGGAGGACGTGAAGACAGCGCTGCCCGACGTCCGTCGTGCGATTGCCCATCTCGGCGGCATGATGGACGTTACGCGCGGAACGCTGCAGGCCTACGACGAAGCGCTGAAGTAAGGCTCAGCCGGTATTGCGAAGACCCGCGCTGATGCCGTTGATCGTAGCCGTGATGGCCCGATCGAGTTCGTCGTTGCGCTCTCCGTCGCGCTTGCGGCGCAGCAGTTCGACCTGCAACAGGCTCATGGGATCGACGTAAGGATTGCGCAGCCGGATCGAGTTGTTGAGCACCGCGTTGCGCTCCAGCAACTCATTCTCCTCCGTCACCGCGAGCACCATTTTGCGCGTCAGTTCGAACTCTGTCTCCAGCGTGGAGAAGACGCGTCCCCGCAGGGCTTCGTCCTTGACCAGCGACGCGTAAAGGCGCGCGATGCCAAAGTCCGCCTTGGCCAATGCCAGCTCCACATTGCGGATCATGTCGAGAAAGAGTGGGAAGCTGCGGGCCATTTCGCGCAGCGTTTCAAGGCCGCCGTCATGCGCGTTCGCGAACTCTTCAAGCGCGTGCCCGACGCCAAAGTACGCGGGCACAACATGGCGCGACTGCATCCATCCGAACACCCACGGGATCGCCCGCAGGTCGGCCATGCTGCGCTTCTTTGTCGCGCTGGCATCTTCGCGTTTCGCAGGCCGCGAGCCGATGCGCGCATGCTCCAGCTCCGCCACAGGTGTGGCCTGCTCGAAGTAGACGAAGACTTCCGGATCGTCGACGATGTGCTTCTTGTAGAACGCAAACGACGACGCGGACATCTCATCGAGGGCCGCTTCCCACTCGGGCGTGATCGCGCCGGTGAGATGGATCGGCGATGCGCCTTCGCGGTGCATATCAGGACGCGCGAGAGCGTCGAGCGACGCGGCAATCATCAGTTCAAGATTGCGCTCGGCGAGCACCACGTCGGAGTACTTCCAGTTCAGCACTTCGCCCTGCTCAGTAAGTCGCAGCTCGCCATTGAAGCTGTCGAGCGGCTGCGCGTAGATGGCGCGATGCGTAGGTCCGCCACCCCGTCCGACAGTACCGCCGCGGCCATGGAAGAGTCGCAGGGTCACACCGCATTCGCGAGCCACGTCATGCAGCGCGCGATGCGCCTTCCATATCTCCCACGTGCTCGCAATCATGCCGCCATCCTTGTTGGAGTCGGAGTATCCGAGCATCACTTCCTGGCGTCCCTCCCATGCCGCGAGCAGCGGCTTGTAAGCTTCGCTTGACCACAGTTCACGGCAAATGGCCGGCGCATTCTGGAGGTCTTCGATGGACTCAAACAGCGGCACGGGTTGCAGGCCAGGATCGGCTTCAGCATTCGGTGTGCCAGCAGAGCCTTCGACATTCACCCCGCCCAACCGCGCGAGCCACAACACACGCAGCATATCGTCGGCGCAGCTTGCGCCCGAGATGACGTACTGCCGAATCGTTTCAGGCGCGCTCTGCTTGAGCTTCGCCACGCCGCGCACCGTCGCGAGCACTTCCGCGGTTTGCGCAGTAAGCTCTGGCGGAAGTTGAAGGGAGGCACTGCCGCTGTGCGACTTCGCCCAGGCCGAAAGCTCTTCCACCGCAGCCTCGTGCACGCGCGCATGCTGACGGATGTCGAGTGTCTGCAGATGCAGACCGCACGTTCGAACTTCGATCAGCAACGGATCGATGAGCAGCTCCGCCAATCGCCCGCCGCGATTTTCCAGCAGCGAATCACGCAGGACGGTGAGGTCATCGAGCAGTTGCGTGGCATTGGAGTAAGGCGCGAGCGCCGACCGCGTGGATGGGCCGCGCTGCACGGACGTGGTGGGTCCGCCGCCGAGCCGCAGCATGATGCACGAGATCAACAGGCGCACCGACTCGTGCGGGAACCGCTGCTCGATCGCGGTGTCGCCGGCCTGACGCAACTGTGCAAGGTAGCTGTCCAGACGTTCGCGCAGAGCAGGCGAAACGGGTGCCTGCTGCGTCGAAGAAGCGAGCTGTTCAAACGTTGTCTGCAGCATCGCGAGATAGCGGTCGACCACAAGCTGCCGTGCCATCGACATCGATTCGGCGGTGGTGCTGGCGGTGACGAACGGGTTGCCGTCGCGGTCGCCGCCGATCCACGAACCGAACTTCAGAACGATGGGCAGATCGGAAATGGAGGCCGTTTTCACGTGGGGGAACTCGGCGTTCAGGGCTGAAGCAATCTCCGCATAGAGCACGGGGATGGTTTCAAAAAGCGAAGCCTCGTAATAGTCCAACGCCATACGCACTTCGTCGCGCACAGTCGGCCGCGAGCTTCGCACGTCGTCGGTTTGCCACAGCGCTGTGATCTCCGCCGTCAGGTCGCGCTCCAGGGCGTCGATCTCGCTGTGCGGCAGCGGAATCCGGTCGAGCTTTTCGAGCAGGTCGGAGATGCGGCGGCGCTTGAACATCACGCTGCGTCGTGCGACTTCCGTCGGGTGCGCGGTAAAGACCGGCGTGATCACCACGTGGCTGAGCATCTCGAGAGCCTCGCTCCGATCCATGCCCGCCAGCTTCATCCGCCGCAGCGTTCCGCGGAGGCTGCCGCGCTGTGGCGGCGCATCCGTGTTCAGCAGCGCGGACGCACGGCGGCGCTTGCGATGATTGGTTTCGGCGAGATTGATCAGCTCGAAATAAAATGCGAACGCCCGCGCCAGGCGGTACGCCTGCGTGAGGTCGGCAGCAGCGTTCTGCGTAAGTGCCTGCGCTTCTTCGAGCAGCGTCAGCGCGGACGTCGCGTCCTTGGCTTCAGCTTCGCGCCGCCCGATGGCAGTACGGCGGAGGCTCTCCACGGCGTCAAATAGGGCGTCGCCGGCTTGCTCGCGCAGCACCTCGCCGAGCAGCGTTCCGAGCGCGCGGATATCGCGGCGCAGCGGCGCCTGCTTGGTGTCGCCGGTACGCGCCTGTAGTTCGGCGAGGCGGTCTGTCCAACTTTCAGGGGTCCAAAGGGATGCCATAGTTGATGATGCCATGACGCGCATCTGAAGGCGAGGCTCGCCGCCCGTCTTCAGCGGCCGCGCGCGTTCATATAGACGCCCAGCTGCACGCACGCGGCACGCAACGTCGGTGTGTCCAGGCCTCTTGTAACGCCGCGTTTCAGCAGGTCCCCGAGCACGTTGTCCACCTCGACCGCCGCACCTTTCTGCAGGTCGCGGTACATGGACGCAGTGAACTTGCTACCCGCAGCGGTAAGTCGATCCTTCGTAAACTTCATCGCGGCCTCAGAGATCGGATGCCCCTCTGCGGCCGCAACCGCAGCGCACTCGGCGATGACCGCGAGCGCAGTCTCGTGTCCCTGCGGCACGGCGATCACGTCGCCGATGGTGCCCCGCAACAGGCAGGTGATGACGGCGCTCGACGAAAGCATGACCCACTTCTCCCACATCAACGCCTCCACGTTGAACACCAGCTCATCATCGAATCCGGCATTGCTGAGCTCGGCTGCGACGGCGCGGATGCGGGGCGTATCCGTGCCGTCGAGCTCGCCGAACACCAGGTCTTCGAAGTGCGCCAGCAGCTTGATTCGGCCTTCGCTGTCGAGGTCGGAGGAGATGTGCGACAGGCCGCCGAGCACGTTGTGGGCACTGAAGCGCGTGCTCAGCATGTCGAGGTGGCAGATGCCGTTGAGCAGCGGAAGGATCATCGTCTCTGGCCCGACAGCCGGCGCGAAATCCTCCATCGCGGCTTCAAGTCCGTACGTTTTTACGGCGAGCAGGATGACGTCGTATGGTCCATCCATCTTGTCGGCGGTGATCGTCTTCGGCGCGATGGTGGTGAGGTCGCCATTGAGAGCAACGACACGCAGGCCGTCGCGATGCAGTTGTTCAGCCCGCTTCTCGCGAACCAGGAACGTCACTTCGCGACCCGCCGCCGCGAGCCTAGCGCCAAAAAATCCACCGACAGAACCCGCACCGACAACAAGAATCCTCATGCAGATATTGTGCCTTACGCGGTGGCTTGTTCCTCAAGCTGCATACCCAAATTTTCCCACTCCGCTGTCAGCGTCGCGTGACGGTCCCGCAGGGCGTCGAGCTCGGCTGCCAGTTGCACCGCGGCCTCTGCCGTTGTGTAGTTCGCCTGCTGCTGCTCGGCCTGCGCGATGCGGTCTTCGAGCTGCGGAAGCTCGTCTTCAATGGCGGCAACGCGGTCTTCAAGCAGCTTCAGCTTGATTGGATTTAGCTTCTTCGCCACAGCACGCTTCGCCTCC
>CAZZYB010000036.1:0-16092 GCA_964658125.1 uncultured Acetobacteraceae bacterium
CTATGGCCCAGTCTGTCGTCCTGAATACTGGCGGCGGTAAAGGCAAGACTGGCGGAAAGGTATCCGCAGAAGCCGATGAGAAAAGCACAGAGGGACCAGATAATGATGCTCATGCCGTAGACTCGCTTGGATCCAAAGCGGTCGAGCAGGCCGCCTGAGGGAAGCTGTCCGAGGACGTAGGCCCAACTGAAGCCAGAGAAGAGATAACCAAGTCTGACGGGGTCGAGATGAATATCCTTTGCCATGCCAGCGGCGGCGATGGAAAGGGCGACGCGGTCTCCGTAGCTGAAGCAACTCACGGCAAAGAGGATTGCGACGATCAGATAACGGATGCGGGTTGGCCGGGCGTTGGTCAGGTGAAGTGCTCCGTCTTGGCGATGGTTGGCGAGTGGCTTTCAGGAACCCTTGTATGCGGTTGGCGGCGGAATGTAAAGCGAGACGGCGCTGGTCTATGATGGGCGACGAGGAGCAGCGTAAAGCCACGATGAGCCATCAATCTCCACGAATTGTTGATATGCGGATCGTGCCTGTCGCTGGATACGATAGCATGCTGCTGAATCTGAGCGGCGCGCATGGTCCCTTTTTTACGCGGAACCTCGTGATCCTCACCGACGATGCGGGCAACACGGGTGTTGGGGAGGTGCCTGGTGGCGACAAGATAGCGCGGGTGCTGGAAGAGGCTCGGGTCCTGGTTGTGGGGTGCGAGGTTGCTGGCTACAACGCCGTGCTCAACCGCGTGAGGGTTCAGTTTTCCGGCCTGGATTCGCATGGGCGCGGTTTGCAGACATTCGATCAACGCGTGACCGTGCACGTTGTTACGGCGCTGGAATCGGCGCTGCTGGATTTGCTGGGTCAGTTTCTGGGGCTTCCTGTTGCTGCTTTGTTGGGGGAAGGGCAACAAAGAACCGAGGTGCCGGTACTGGGGTATTTATTTTTTGTTGGCGATAGCCGAAAGAGCAATTGGCCATACCGCCGTGAAGGGAATGGGCTGGCCGGCGATTGGTTTGGCGTACGAGATGAGGAAGCGCTTTCTGTTGATGCGATTGTTCGGCAGGCGGTGGCAGCGCAGGCGAAGTATGGCTTCAACGACTTCAAGCTGAAGGGCGGTGTGCTGGCGGGTGATGAGGAGATGAGGATCGTTGAAGCGCTTGCGGGGCGCTTTCCGGGTGCGCGGATTACGCTTGATCCGAATGGTGCGTGGTCACTGGAGGAGGCGGTCCGGCTTTGTACGGCCAGGCGGGATGTTCTGGCTTATGCTGAGGACCCTTGCGGGGCGGAGAAGGGTTTCTCTGGTAGAGAGATTATGGCGGAGTTTCGGCAGGCTACAAATATGCCGACGGCTACGAATATGATTGCGACCGACTGGCGAGAGCTGAAGCACGCGCTGCAGTTGAACGCCGTTGATATCCCGTTGGCTGATCCTCATTTCTGGACGATGCAGGGGTCGGTGCGCGTGGCACAGTTGTGCCGCGATAGAGGCCTGACGTGGGGCTCGCATTCGAATAATCACTTTGATGTTTCGCTGGCTATGTTCACGCATGTGGCGGCGGCTGCTCCGGGAAATGTTACGGCCATTGATACGCACTGGATATGGCAGGATGGGCAGCACCTCACGCGGAAACCACTGCAGATTGAAGGCGGGATGATCAAGGTGCCGGAGCGGCCGGGGCTGGGGGTCGAGCTTGATATGGATGCAGTCGAATCGGCCCATGAACTGTACAAGTCAAATGGGCTGGGTGCGCGCGATGACTCGGCTGCGATGCAATACCTGGTGCGAGATTGGAAGTTCAATCCAAAACGGCCCTGCATGGTGGCCTGATTGCGAGTAACTAATCCTTATGAATAACTCCGAGCCTCGTTCTATCCGAGTGAATGAAGAAGACAATGTGGCGGTTATTGTTAATCGCGGCGGGCTGCCGGCGGGTGCTCGCTTTGCTTCTGGACTTACCTTGGTCGAGTCCGTTCCCGAGGCTCATAAAGTAGCTCTGACGGATATTCCGGCTGATGGGGCCATTATTCGTTATGGCGTGGTAATTGGGAGGGCGAACCATTTGCTTCCGGCGGGAAGCTGGGTGCATGAGGGCGTGATTACGCCTCCGCCAGCTCCGATACTTGCTGATTGTCCCATAGCAACGGTTACGCCGAAGGTATTGCCGATGCTGGATGGTTATACGTTTGAAGGCTATCGGAATGCGGACGGATCGGTAGGTACGAAGAATATTCTTGGCATTAGTAGTACGGTGCAGTGCGTGTCGGCGACGGTAAATTATGCCATCCAGCGAATCAAGGTTGAGCTGTTGCCGAACTATCCGAATGTAGATGATGTGGTGGGTATTACGCATGACTATGGGTGCGGTGTGGCGATCGATGCGGCGGCGGCGGAGATACCTATACGCACGCTGCGGAATTTGAGTTTGAATCCGAACTTTGGGGGTGAGTTGCTGATCGTCAGCCTGGGTTGCGAGAAGATGCAGCCTGCGCGAATGATGCCCGCGAGTGAGTTGACGATCCTGGGTGATGAGCCGAATGTTGCGGTGATGCAGGACAGCCGGAATCAGGGGTTTGGCGAGATTGTGGGACGCATTATGGAGATGGCGGAGGTGCGGCTGAAGCGGCTGAATGAGCGGCGTCGCGTGTCTTGTCCAGCGTCGGATCTAGTTGTGGGAACACAGTGCGGTGGGTCGGATGCGTTCTCGGGTGTGACGGCAAATCCGGCTGTAGGTTTCGCGGCAGATTTGCTGGTGCGGGCGGGAGCTACGGTGATGTTTTCGGAGGTCACCGAGGTTCGTGATGCGGCGAACTTTCTGACCGCTCGAGCGGTGAATGCGGATGTTGCGCGAGACTTTATTCGCGAGATGCAGTGGTATGACGATTACCTGAACGATGCGGGGGTGGATAGAGAGGCAAATCCGGCTCCGGGAAATAAGAAGGGAGGCTTGTCGAATGTTGCGGAGAAGGCGATGGGGTCGGTAGCGAAGTCGGGGAGCACCGCCTTGATGGGAGTTACGGGGCCCGGCGAGCGGGTGACGCAGAAGGGGCTGGTGTTTGCGGCTACTCCGGCCAGTGATTTTATTTGTGGCACGTTGCAGCTTGCGGCCGGGATGAATATGCATGTATTTACTACGGGGCGGGGGACGCCTTATGGCTTGTCGGTTGTGCCGGTGATCAAGGTGGCGACGAACAGCGGGCTTGCGGAACGGTGGAATGACTTGATCGATGTGGATGCGGGGCGGATTGCTACCGCCGATGCGACGATTGAAGAGGTTGGGTGGGAGATCTTTCAGATGATCCTGGACGTGGCTAGCGGGCGAAAGCAGACGTGGGCGGACAAGTGGGGGTTGCACAATGAGTTTGTGTTGTTCAATCCGGGGCCAGTCACTTAGGTTGGCGCAGAATCGCTGCGTGTCCGTATACTCTTTGTTCGATGAACAAACAATATGTTGAGCGTGCACTGACGCGCAGGGATTTGTTGCGCCTTTCTACTGCGGGGGCGGCCGTGGTGGGGGCGCGGGTTGCGTTTCCAGGGCTTGCTGCTGCGGCGGCTTCTCCTGTCAGGGCGGACCTCTATTCGGAGACGTTGAGGACGTGGTGCGAGGGGTTGCTGGCGCATCAGGTCATGGACATTCACAATCCTGCGCTGCATGGAGCGCTGCTTTGTCCGGCTTGTGCGATGGTGCATGGGCGGTGCGGGGATGCGGTATATCCGCTGATGCGGGTCGCGCATACGACGGGCGATGCCAGGTATCTGCGGGCTGCGGAAATGGTGTACGACTGGACGGAGCGGCAGGTGAGCCGCGCCGATGGAAGCTGGGTGAATGACGTTACGCTGAGCTCGTGGAAGGGGATTACGGTCTTCCATGCCATCGCGCTTGCTGAGGCGTTGCATCATCATGGTTCGCTGCTGGGTGCGGCTACGCGTAACCGCTGGATAGCGCGGCTGGCGCGGGCGGCGAAGTTCCTGGATGGGTTCGTCAGCATCGAGACGGGGAACATCAACTATCCGGTTACGGCTTCTTATGCGTTTGCGTTATGTGGGCAGGTCCTTGGTGATGAGAAGTACGTGGAGCGCGCGAGGAAGCTGGCGCACGAGGCTCTGGTGTACTTCACGGCGAATGGGCTGATCTATGGTGAGGGTCATCCGCTGAAGGAAGTGAGTGCGAAGGGTTGTCATCCGGTTGACCTGGGATACAACGTAGAGGAGTCGCTGCCGGCGTTGGCGCTGTATGCGACGCTTACTGGCGATGGAGTGGTGACGGAGAAGGCTGTCGCTGGGTTGCGGGCGCATATGGAGTTCATGCTGCCTGATGGAGCCTGGGACAACAGTTGGGGGACGCGGAACTACAAGTGGAGCTGGTGGGGAAGCAGGACTAGCGACGGTTGTCATCCGGCTTATGTGCTGCTGTCGGAGCATGAGCCGAAGTTCCGGGAAGTGGCGCGGCGCAACCTGGAACTGATGGCTGCTTGTACACATGAAGGGCTGCTTTACGGCGGTCCTGACTACTTTGCGCATGGCGATCTGCCTTGTATCCATCACACGTTTACGCATGCGAAGGCGCTGGCTACGGTGCTTGATCGCGGTGGTGATCTGATTGCGGGTGCGCGGGTTTCGCTGCCGAGAGATGAAGCGAAGGGGTTGAAGAGCTTTCCGGAGATTCATACACATCTGGCGAGTGTGGGAGAATGGCGCGCGACTGCGACCGATTACGACTGGGAGTATGTGGAGCACGTGCAGACTGGCGGAGGATCAGGCGGAGGAGGGCACGCTTCGGGAGGGGCGCTGTCGCTGTTGTTCCATCGCAAGATTGGGCCAGTGTTGGTGGCGAGCATGACGGAGTACCAGATGATTGAAATATCCAATCAGCAGACGTTTCGCGATGCTCCGCACATGACGTTGACGCCGCGGATCGAGTACGCGGGCGAGAGGACTTATACGAGCCTTACGGATCGCGAGGCTGTTTTGACGGCGAGCGAATCGGCGGGAGAGATTGTGTTCGAGGCTCGCGGACGGATGCTTACTGCGGGGAATGTGGCGATGCCTGAGGGTGTCCGCTATCACCTGTTTTATCGGCTGACTGCGTCGGGTGTAGACATTGTGGCGAGTGGTTCGGGTGCGGGGCTCAAGTTGATTGTTCCGGTTGTAGCGCGATCGGATGAGCGGGTCGATGTGCGGGATGCGAGGACGGTGGCGATTGCGCGGCAGAAGGGCGGGTTGTTCGTCCGGACTGATGCTGAGCAGGGGTTCGATGAGGTTCCGAAGCAGCGGACGTTCAACCTGGTTCCTGGTTTCGAATGCGTTCCGCTGACGGTGACTATGAAGGCGGGACAGGTCGTTCGCGTTCGGATTGAAGCCGAATAGGTGGATTCATGCGGTGAATATTTGGACGATTAAAGCCACTTGCTGTGTGCGAGGGCTACAATCGGCGGATGATCGAGCTTAGTGCCGGACGCGGGTACGTCTCCGCGAGCTACTCCAGGCTGCCCGCTTTGCTGCTGACTTCGGGACGACCTGTTTCATCGGGGATTGCTGGCGCGCTGTCGCTGGCTGCGGTGTGGTTGCGATCGGGTTTCTCGGTAAAGGCCGTGCTGGTGGGTCTGGCGATGTTCACGGTCACCATGTTCGGCTTCGTCGTCAATGATGTGCTGGATTTCAAGAAGGACGTTGGCGCCGGTGTGCTGCGGCCGATTGCGATGGGGACGGTTTCGCGGCAGGTTGCGCTGGCCTTTGCGGTGCTGCTGCTGGCGGTTGCAGGTTGGATCTCGGTTGGCGTGGGTGCCGGGAGCGTGGTGTTGATGTTGACTGCTGTCGCGCTGATTGTGTACACGCCGTGGGCGCAGCATCTGCCGTTTGTGAAAGGGCTTTACGTTGCGGGGCTTTGTATTGCGCCGCTTTATTATGCTTCGGTGGTGAGTGGGTTCAGTATTTCGGTGGCTGCCTATGCGACTTTGGGGCTTTACATTCTGGGACGCGAGATTTTGATGGATGCCAACGAGATTGCCGGTGACCGGCTGGCGGGGATGAAGACGGTTGCCGTGGTGATGGGGCAGAGCGATGCGCGGTGGGTCGGGGTGGTGATGATGGTGGTGTCGCTGACGTGCCTGAACCTGGTGGCGCGGGGCGTGGTGGGACGGACTTCGGCGGTGGTTTCTGCGGTGACGCTGCTGTTTGTGCTGCTTTGGCCTCGAATGGGGGAGGACCGGCGGATTGCGTTTTCACGGCTGCCGATGCTGGCGGCGGTGTTAGCGGTATCCAGCCGGTAGAGCGCGTGAAAAGGACGGACAGCGCAACGACGCGGGCGCTAAGGTTCGCGACAATCCAGGATCAGTAGGCCAGGGCGCAGCCGTCGGCGCGCATTTCGCTGGCGGCGGCGTAGACGCGGTCGGTGCCGGAGTGGCGGTTTTCAATGCATTCGTAACGGCCAAAACCGCCGTCGCTTTCGCCCATGGGCCAGCCGAGCGCGATGAGAGCTTTGCGGGTTTCTGTGGGGACTCCGGCTTCGAGGCGGAGGACGCCCTTGGGACCGAAGCCGGGAAGGTCTTCGCCCATGGATTGCGAAGACCCTTCGTGGTGCCAACGCGGGGAGTCTCCAGCGGCCTGCACGTCGAGGCCATAGTCGACGCGGTTGACGATGATCTGGGTCTGGCCCTGGGGCTGCATGTCTCCACCCATGACGCCGAAGGAGAGCCAGGGTGCGCCGTCCTTGCAGGCGAAGCCGGGGATGATGGTCTGGAAGGGGCGCTTGCCGGGGGCGTAGATGTTGGGGTGGTTGTCCTGGAGCGAGAAGAGTTCGCCGCGGTCCTGGAACATGAAGCCGAGGCCGTCGGCTACGAGGCCTGAGCCCATGCCGCGGAAGTTCGACTGGATCATCGAGATCATGAGGCCCGTGCTGTCGGACATCGTGAAGTACGTGGTGTCGCCGTGGCTGGGGGCCTGCCCCGGGTAGACGGGATTGAGGATTGACTTGGGGCTTATGAGTTTGGCGCGCTGCTTTGCGTAGTCTTTGGAGTTGAGCCAGTCGATGGGGATCTTCGCGAAGTGCGGGTCGGCGTAGAAGCGGGCGCGGTCTTCGTAGGCGAGGCGTTTGGCTTCGGCCTGGACGTGGATCGACTGCGTGGATTGGAAGCCCATCTCGCGGAGGTCGAAGGTTTCGAGGATGTTGAGCATCTGTAGCGTGGCGAGGCCCTGGGTGTTTGCGCCCATCGCGTACACGTCGACGCCGCGGTACTTGGTGACGAGGGCTTCGGGCCACTCGGCGTGGTGGTTGCGGAGGTCTTCGGCGGAGAGCCAGCCACCGATGCGTTTGAAGTAGGCGTCGATTGTTTTGGCGATGGGGCCGTCGTAGAAGGCGTTGCGACCGCCTTCGGCGATCATACGGTAGGTGCGGGCGAGGTCGGGGTTGCGGCGGACGTCGTACTCGTTCGGGGGCTTGCCGCCGGGAGCGTAGGTGTTCATCGCGTTGGTGGTTTCTTCAACGGCGGAGCCAGCTTTGAGGAAGGCGGCGAGGTTCCGCTTGATGTACCAGCCGATGATCTGCGGGGTGGGGGAGCCGGCTTCGCAGTAGTGGATGGCGGGCTCGAAGAGTTCGGCCCATTTGAGTTTGCCGTAGCGCTGGTGGAGGGTCCACCAGCCTTCAAGAGCGCCGGGGGTAGAGACGCTGATGGCACCTAGTTTGGGGAGGACGCCGTTGACGGCGCGTTGGCGGGCGGTCGCGAGGGTGAGAGACTGCGGCGATTTGCCGGAGCTGGCCATGCTGAGGACTTTGCCTAGTTTGGGGTCCCAGAGGAGGGCGAAGCAGTCGCCGCCGAGGCCGGAGCTGGTGGGTTCGACGAAGCCGAGAACGGCGTTGGCGGCGATTGCGGCGTCGGCTGCGGAGCCGCCGCGTTTGAGCATGTCGACGGCGACTTGCGTGGCGAGGGGATGCGCGGTTCCGGCGGCTCCGTTGCAGCCGAGCGCGGCGGAGCGGGTGGAGAAACTGGCGCCGGACGGGCGGTCTCCTGCGTGGACGTCGGGGCGGATGAAGCGCTCGTCGGTGGGGGATTGGAATTTGGGGAGGCGTGCGGATTTGTCCTCGGGAGCGTGAGCAGTCTGGGCGGCGAGGACGGTGCCGGCGGCAGCGAGGGGGAGGGTAGTGAGGAAGGTGCGACGACGCATGGCGCTCTCCTGTAGACCGGAAGGGTGAGTGCTTGGTGGGCCTGAAGAACTTTGCTCTAGTAGTTTGCGCCGACGGAGGCGGCTTCCAGTTGGGCGAGTGCGGCGGCTTCTTCCGACTCCAGCGATTGCAGGAGCGAATCGCGGACGAAGGCGATGTGCTCGCGCATGGCGCGCTGGGCGGCTTCGCGATCTCCGGCTTTGAGAGCGCGATAGATTTTCTGGTGACTGGTGGGAGCGGTGCCGGCGGACAGGTGATAGGTTTTGGCGCGCGAGAGCAGGCTTTTTTGCTGGACGTTCTCGAGGATCCGGTAGAGCTCGTCGTTGTCGGTCGCAGCGGCGATGATGCCATGGAAGCGGATGTCTTCTTCGACGTGGGCGACCATATCGCCGGCCTCAAGGTGGCGGCGCGTCCGTTCGACGCTTTCGGCGAGGTCTTTGAGCATTTCGGGGGTGAGTTTGGCGATGCCGACGGCGTGAACTTCGAGGAGCTCTCGCATGTCGTAGAGCTCGCGGGTTTCGCGCGGGGAGAAGTTGCGAACGAAGGCTCCGCGGCGGGACTCGATGACGACGAGACCTTCGCTCTCTAGGCGGGTGAGCGCTTCGCGGACGGGGGACTTGCTAATGCCAAGCTGAGAGGAGAGGGCCTCTTCGGTGAGACGGGACCCCTCCGCGAACTCGCCGCTCAGCAAGTGTTGTTTGATGCTCAGGTAAGCCAGTTCTGTAAGATTCGGAGCCCTGAAGACCTTGGGGAGTTTCACCATATATGTTTCGTTCACGCCGAATTCTACAGGATGATTTGAAATCTAGCCGGGTAATGCAGTCATCGACGTTGGGGAAGAGTGGAAAGTTGCGTGGTGCAGGGTGAAGGATGCGGTACGGCTGTACCGCATCCGTGATGGTGTGCGCGGTTTAGAAAACGAATTTGCCGCTGATCTGAAGCTGGCGCGAGGAGCCGCCATCGCTGGTGGCGAAGCGGGTGGAGGAGATTTGACCGAAGGTGGTGGAGGTGGTGTTGCCGGAGGGCTGGCCGAAGTTCGGGTGGTTGAAGATGTCGAAAGCATCGACGCGGAGTTTGAAGCCGAGGCTTTCGAAGATTTTTGTTTCCTTCTGGAGGGATAGATCGACGTCTGCGAAGCCGGGTCCGAAGATCTTGTTGCGCGACATGTTGCCGAGGCTGTTCGACGTGTTCTGGAAGCTGCAGTTCGGAGGAAGCAGCGTTGCCGTGCAGACGGGGGACTGGATGAAGCTGACGTTAGTGGTGGCGGTCTGGATCTTCTGGGTGACGATAGGGCCGACGAGGTTGGGCCGGATTACGCCCGACACGCCGGTGAACGTCGATGTGTTGGTGAGGTTGACCGGGTTGCCGGTCTGGTACTGGATGATGGTGGAGAGGCTGTATCCGGCGATGAGGCGGTTGCTCTTGAACGGCAGCGCGTAAATGGCGTTGGCGGCGTAGTGGTGCCGGGTGTCAAAGTCGGACGGGCCGTAGTTGTTGCCGGGGTTGTAGCTGTCCTGGAAGGTGTAGCCACCCTGCGAGCCGAGCGAGTTGGTGTCCATCGACTTCGAGTAGTCGTAGTTCATGTTGAAGGAGAGGCCGCTGTGGAAGCTCTTGGTGGCGGTGACCCACATGGCGTTGTAGTTGGACGAGCCTACGCTGTTAACTTCCGAGATATTGACGTTGGTCGCGAAGTCGTGGTCAATCGGGCTGGTGGAGGAGAGCTTCAGGTAGGGGCGGACGCCGTTAATGGGCTGGTTCTGATTGGTGCGGGCGCGGAGGTGGCGGCCGACAGAGCCGTAGTAGCCGATCGAAGTGACGATGCCTGCGGGGAGTTGATGCTGCACGTTGAGGTTGAAGGTCTGGGTGTAGGCGTTGCGGAAGTTCGGGTTGGTGGAGTTGATGGCGATGCCGGACGCGGCGGCCGAGGCGTAAAGGCTGCCGACGGGAATGGGTGCCGCAACGTTGCTGTAACTCACCGAGGTGGTGAAGGGCGGATTCGATGCGAGGCCGGTTACCACACCGGAGACGGGCTGGTCTGCCATGTAGCCATAGCCGCCGCGAACCACTGTTTTGGCCGTTCCGAAGACGTCATAAGCGAAGCCCACGCGGGGTTCGTAGTTGTAGTTTTGAGGGAAGATGCCGCCCTGCTGGGGTGTGCCGGTTTGGGCGAGCGAGACCGTGTTCGGGTTGAACTGGACGAGGCGATTCTTGCCTTCAGTCGGCGTTCCATTCCACTCGAAGCGGAAGCCGTACTCAAGCATCAGGCGCGAGTTCAGTTTGAAGTTGTCCTGGATGAAGAGGCCGGCGGCGTTTACGTAGACGCGGCTGACGATCGAGGTTGGCTGGATGCTGAAGCTCGTGGCGACGTCGTTGGCGAAGTTGGTCGAGCCGAGGACTTGGGGGATTGCCGGGGTCGTTGAGGTTGCAGGGACTGCGGGAGTCGTGGCGTAGGTGAGGGTTCCGGTATCGCTGGCGAAGCTGGCTCCGAGGAAGCGGCGGAACTCTCCGCCGAACTTGATGGAGTGGCGGCCGCGGAGGAGGGTGGCCGCGTCCGAGAAGACGCCGTAGGTGTCGACGCGTCCCTGGGGGAAGCCGGAGGGGCCGCCGAAGGTGATGCCGACATCGGAGATGGTGGTTTGCGGGATGCCGATGTTTCCGGTCGCTCCTACGCCGAGGTGATAGGTGCTGGGGTCGACGAGAAGGTTGGGATTGAAGGCGATGTTGATGCGGTTGGCTCCGAGGCGCGCCTCGTTGACCAGCGTGGGGCTGAAGATGTGGGTTTCGTTGATGGTCGCGACCTGGCGGGTAGCGTTGCGATGGTCGCCGAATCCGGGGACGGTGTCGCCCTGGAGGGCCGGTTCGGTGCGAACGTCCGACTGGTGGGCGTAGAAGCCGTGGATGGAATCCCTGGGGCTGAAGTTGTGCAGGATGTCGATGGTGTACTGGTCGATGGAGACGGGGCCCGGCGTGAAGGCGACGTAGTTGTTACCGCTGTTCGCAACGGGAATGAGCGCCAGCAGAGCGTTGGCCGCGGGCTTGTTCGCGGCGACGACAGCGGCGCGTTGGGCAGTGCTGAGGACCGTGCTGTTCTGCAGAACGCCCTGGTGCTGGCGGAGACCTTCGTAGCTTCCGAAGAAGAAGGTGTGATCTTTCCAGAGCGGACCACCGAATGCAGCACCGAAGTTATTGCGCTTTAGCGGGGCTTTTTTGCCGGGGAGGCCGGGGATCGGAACGCCGAGGGCGCTGTCGCGGTTGAAGTAGTTGCGGGCGTCGAGCGCCTCGTTGCGGAAGTAGTCGAAGACTTCGCCGTGGAACCCGTTGGTACCGGATTTGGTGCTGACGTTGACGATGGAGCCGGAGCTGCGACCGTACTCCGCGCTGAAGGTGGAGTTGTCGATTTTAAATTCGGAGGTGGTGTTGATCGAGGGCTGGAACGTGATCTGGTTCTGACTCATGTCGTTCAGGTTGATGCCGTTGATCTGGAAGTTTACGGAGTCTTCGCGGTTTCCGGCGGTAATGAAGGAGTTAGCTCCGAGGCCGCGGCTGGTGCCGGTGAGGCTGCCTGCGGTTGGCGCCACGACTCCACCGGGCGTGAGGACGGTGAGGTCAAGAAAGTGGCGCCCGTTGAGCGGGATTTCCTGGACTGTGGTGCGGTCGATGACCTGGCCTACGGTCATGGTCTGGGTTTCGATTTGGGATGCGGTGGAACTTTCAACCTGCACGGTTTCGCCCGCCGACGCTACGGCGAGGTTCATGTTTACGGTGACGTGCTGGTCGACATTGAGCGTGACCTTGGTGACCGTGAACGCGCTGAAGCCGGGCGCCGTGGTCTGGACCTTGTAGTCCCCGGGGACGAGCGAGGGGATGACGTAGAGGCCCGCGCTGTCGGTGACGACTTCGCGATTTGAGCCCGTGGCCAGGGATTGCACGACGACGCGGGCGTTGGGGACTACGGCGCCGGTCGGGTCAACGACGGTTCCTGCGAGCGTCGCAGTGGATTGCGCCCAGGTCGTGATGGCGGAGATTGCGAGGAAGAAGACGAGGATGAGCAATGAACGATGTTTCATGAATCCCTCCTGAAATACGCGGGTGCTGTCGCGATGCACGGCTGACGGGCAAGACGGCTGATTTGAGGTCTGAACGTTCGGTAAATTTGAATATACGGCATATCAGATATCAGGGATCATGTTTGTGACAATCTGATTACAAGTGGGGTCGGGCGGCGGTGTTGCCGGGCTATTCTGAGGGTCGGGGGAAGATACGTGAGCATTGCGACAACACATGGAGATGGTGGACAGACGGGGTTGGCGGGAGGGGTGCGGGTGTCGAAGGCGGACCTGCGCGTGGAGGCTTATGGGTCGGTCGACGAGCTGAACAGCTTCCTGGGGTTTGCACGGAGCATCTGCAGCGATGCCCGGATTGCGGGGTGGACGGAGGAGATTCAGCGGACGCTGTTCCGGGTGGGGGCGGCGCTGTCTACGCCGGAGAAGCGGGAGAAGGCGTTCGTTGAGGAGCGCGATGTGGCGATGCTGACTGGGTTGGTGCATGAGATTGAGGCGACGGAAGGAATTTTGAGCGACTGGTCGCTGCCGGGGGCGCATCGGGAGTCGGCGGCGTACGAGATCGCGAGGACGGTGTGCCGGCGGGCGGAGCGGCATGCGGTGCGGTTTATCGAGAGTGGGGGCGACGTGGCGCCGGAGGTGGTGGCGTATCTGAACCGGCTGTCGGACTTGATCTGGCTGTTTGGGAGGCTGATTGAGTTGAATGCGGGTGTGGATGCTCGGCTGCGCGAGGAAGACAAGATGGGCCCGAAGTGGTCGCGCGCTTGGTAAAACTTACAACTTTTTTACGGGTTCTTTACGGACTCTTTACGGTTCTCCCGCGTGGAATGGTGAAGAGGGTTAGCGTTGGAGTTTTTGCGCCCTAACCTGGGCAGCTGCTGCTGTCCAGTGATGATTGGGAGAGCATGTCGATCACCGATGTTTTGTTTGGGAAGCCGCTGGCCACGAGCGAAGAACGTGGCGAGCACATCGGGGTGGCAGCCGGAATTCCTATTTTTGGCCTCGATGGCCTGACCAGCGCGGCGTACGGCCCGGAAGCGGCGATGGCGCTGCTGATTCCCCTGGGGCTGATGGGCGTGCATTATGTTGTGCCCATCATTTCGTCGATTCTGGTACTGCTGGCGATCGTTTATTTCAGCTATCGGCAGACGATTGCAGCGTATCCGCACGGCGGCGGATCGTACACGGTTGCGACGGAGAACCTGGGTGCGCGTGCGGGATTGCTGGCCGCCGCGGCGCTGATGATCGACTACATTTTGACGGCGGCGGTGGGGATTTCCGCGGGTGTGACGGCGTTGACTTCCGCGGTGCCGCGGTTGTTGCCGCATACGCTGCTGATTTGCCTGGGAATTCTAACGCTGCTGGCGATGGTAAATATGCGCGGCGTTCGGGACACCGGTGCAGCGTTCATTGCGCCTACTTTTTTGTTTGTGGGTACGCTGGTCATCCTGATCGGCGTGGGTGTTTATAAGACGGTGGTGGCGGGTGGGCATCCGGTGCCGGTGCATGTTCTGCCTCCGGCGTTGCCGGCTTCCGTGGGTTATCTCGGGTTGTGGATGTTGTTGAAAGCATTCTCTAACGGATGCGCGGCGATGACCGGCGTGGAGGCTGTGTCGAACGGGGTGATGGCGTTTGGCGAGCCGCGGGCGAAGAAGGCGCAGCAGACGCTAACGGTGATTATTGCGATCTTGATGGTGCTGCTGTTTGGGATCTCGTACCTTGCGAAGAGCTACGGGATTATGGCGATGGAGCCCGATAACCCTCATTATCAGAGTCTTTTGAGCATCCTGGTGCAGGCGGTGTTTGGGCGGGGATGGTTTTATTTCCTCACCATGGGGAGCGTTTTGCTGGCGCTGGCGCTGAGTGCGAATACGGCTTTTGCTGACTTCCCGCGGCTGGCGAGGGCGATTGCGTTGAAGGATTATCTGCCGCATGTGTTCATCGTGCGCGGTCGGAGGCTTCTTTTTTCGCATGGGATCTATGCGTTAACGGGCTTCACAGCGCTGATTTTGATCGCTTTTGAGGGGGTTACGGACAAGCTTATTCCGCTGTACGCGATTGGGGCGTTTACGGCCTTCACGCTGAGCCAGGCGGGGATGGTGGTGCATTGGAAGAAGTCTCCGCCGCATGCCGGGCGGACGTGGCATATGTTTGTCAACGGCGCGGGGGCGGTCGCGACCGGGATCACGACGGTGGTGGTGCTGGTGACGAAGTTTACGTCGGGGGCGTGGCTGACGGCGCTGCTGGTTCCGGCGCTGATCTGGGTCATGGTGAGCGTGAAACGCCATTATGCGGGCATCAAGGTGCAGATGGCGGAGAAGGCTCCGCTGAACCTGGCGAACCTGGAACAGCCGCTGGTGGTGATTCCGATGGCGGGGTGGGACAAGATTACGGAGAAGGCGCTGCGGTTTGGGCTGCTGCTATCGACCGAGGTTAAGGTGGTGCATATCCATTCTGAAGACGCTGAGGGGGATGAGGGGCTGGCTCAGGTATGGGAAGACATGATTATGGCGCCGATCCGAGCGAAAGGCTTGGCGGCACCGGAGCTGGTGACTGTTTCTTCGCATTTCCGGTTCATTGTTTCGCCGCTGATGGATTACATCTTGCGATTGGAAGAAGAGAATCCGGGGCGGAAGGTGGCCGTTTTGTTGCCGGAGTTGGTGGTTAAGCGGTGGTGGGAGAATGCTCTGCACAACCAGCGGGTGCAGTTGTTGAAGCTGCTTCTGTTGTTGAAGGGGAATCAGAGGATTGTGGTGGTGAATATTCCCTGGTATCTGTAACGGTCGCCCACGACATGCTTATCTCGCCTCTTTACCGCGGAATGACGAGCAGAAGTCGGGTGGCTAGACGGTCAATTGAAATGAGTGGGTAGGCGCTGTGTGTTTGCGTTATGACATTGTCATGGACGCAGCTTCTGCTCCAAGTCCGGCACATATAGCGGCTGGGCGTCGGCTTCCAATTGATGCGCCGCCGCCAGCGCCAGTTCATAGGCGGCTCGTGCACTGTTTTTGTCGCCTGATGCCGTCAGGGCGTCTCCGAGCGCTGTCTGCGTGAGTACATTCCGCGGCTGCAAAGCGACGGCCTTCTCTGCCGCATCCAGAGCTTCTGCGGGCCTCTTCTGATTAAGCATGATTTGAGACTTCTGCACTGCTGCCAACGCCGCCGCTTCATGCACATCGAAATCGCCACGGTATACAAACACGCTGTGGTCGATCTGCTCCGCCATCGGCATCCACCGGAAGCGCTGGAAGACATTCAACTGGTCGCTGGGCCAGTCGCAGGCTTCCAGATCGTCAGCACTTAGCAGGAGGTTGCCGTGGATGGTTTCCGGCACGGCGACCGGCAGTACTTCTCCTCCGGTATGGGCGGTGGGCAGCGGGTGGCAGGGAATACCGTAGGCCTGCGGGCGAAGATCCGGATAAGCGGAGTAGGCCAACCAGCACTCCTCGCCAGGATGAGCGTCTACCCACTGCTTGATGTGCGGCAGTTGCTGCGCCCAATCCACGCTGGAGTCGCTCAGATATTTGTGTGTGTTTGCGGCTCCGCCCCAGGCTTCGTTGGCATACGCCATCTCTGCCGGAAACACGGCCAGGGCAGAGACGATATGGCACGCCACCAATCCCCCACCGATCCAAATCCAGCGCCGGCTACGCTGCGCGAGCGCGACCAGACCCGCTGCGGCCAGCAGCGCGGCCAGCGGATACAAGAAGAGCACATGACGAGTGCCGATGTTCATACCGCTGAGGATCGCCACGGTCAGATAGACAGCGCCAGGGACCACCAAGTACGCCAATTCTCTTCTGTGCCTGAGCCGCCTGCCGATTAGCGCAATACCTGCCAGCACCAGCAGACCGATCAAGCCCAGAGAGGTCTTGATGGACAGG
>CAZZYB010000037.1:0-15946 GCA_964658125.1 uncultured Acetobacteraceae bacterium
CTACACCAACGGACCGCAGCCGGACTACAACCAGACTTTCTTCAACGCCAATGTGAACGGGCCTATTGGCAAGCACAGCTCGTTCTTTCTAAGCGCGCGGCGCATCGATCAGGCTAACAATGCGATCATCAGCGCCGTCATACTCGACCCGAACCTCGCCATCGTCAACTTCTCGCAGGCTGTGCCGAATCCCACCACAAATCAGACGTACTCGCTGCGATTCGACCGCCAGTTCGGCGCCAACAATACCTTCATCGCCCGTTACACCTACGGCCAGAACGATCTCACCGACTCCACCGTCGGACAGTTCGTCCTGCCCAGCCAGGGCTCCTTCATCAACACCCATACCCAGACCTTGCAACTCACGGACACGCATCTCTTCGGCCCCAAAGTCGTGCTCGATTCCGGCTTCCAATACATACGTACCCGGCAGCAGCAGGATGCGAACTCGAGCGCCGTTGCGCGGGTCGTGCAGGGCGCGTTCTCCGACGGCGGCAACCCCGGCCAATCGCTGCACGATCACCAGGATCGCCTTGAGTTCCAGGAGTATCTCTCCATCGCGCACGGAACGCACTTCATCCGCACCGGCGTGCGCTATCGCCTGCTGCGCGAAGCCAACCTCGCCAACGCCGGCTACAACGGACAGTTCGTCTTCCCCAACATCACCGCGTTTCAGATCACCGAGCAGGACCTGAAGAAGGGCTACACGGACGCTGCAATCCGCGCCGATTGCCGGGCGACAGGCATCACCACCGTATGTGGCGGTGCTACGCAGTTCTCGCTTTCCAGAGGCACTCCCAACGCGTCCATGACCACCGGCGACATCGGAATCTATGCCGAAGACGAGTGGAAGATGAAGCCGAATTTCAGCCTCATCTACGGTCTCCGGCTGGAAAACGAAACCGGCATTCCCACCCGCATCGATGTCGCGCCGCGCGTCGGCTTCGCCTGGTCCATCGTACGCGACAGCAAGAGCAAGAAGCCCCCCGTCGCCGTCATCCGCGGAGGCATGGGTATCTTCTACCAACGCTTCCCGGCGAACAATATCCTGCAATCGATCCGCCAGAACGGAACGACGCAACAAGCGTTCTTCATCACCAACCCCTGCTTCTATACAGACACATTCACTGCATCTGACTTCACCAACGCCAACTTCCCGGCTGGCTGTTCAACCGCGGCTACAGCCACGCCCTCAACGACCTACGAGGTCAATCCGCACCTGCATTCACCGCAGCAGTTCCAACTCAACATCACCGCCGAACACGCCTTCGGCAAATACGGCAACATCGCAAGCAGCTACTATCAGCGCCGCACCATCCATCAGTTTGAGTCACGTAACATCAACGCGCCGTTGCCCGGCACCTACGACCCCACCAATCCCAATAGCGGCGTGCGTCCCCTGGGTGGGAATGCGAATCTTTTTCAGTATTCGTCGGACGGCATCAGCAACGGCCACACCTTCACGGTGAACACAAACCTCAATCTCTCGACCAAGCTGTCGTTGTTTGCCTTCTTCGCCGCCGGTCATCAGGAGTCGAACACACAAGGCGGGTTCCCCTCGAACTCTTACAATCTTGACGCCGACGCTGGCCGCGCGGGGAACTACTCACCGCGTCAATATGTCGCCGGGTTGAACTCGCATCCTGGCAAAGATATCGCACTCAATCTCTTCTTCCTGAAGCTCTCCCCATCGTCCTTCAACATCACTACCGGGACAGATCTCAACGGTGACACCCAGTACAACGACCGCCCCGCGTTCGCCACCGATCTCACACGCCCATCGGTCGTCCGCACCGCCTACGGCAACTTTGACACCGCGCCCCTCCCCGGCCAGACCCTCATCCCCATCAACTATGGCAACGCGCCGGGCATCGTGTACATCGAGCTTGCCGCAGGTAAGAATTTTCACTTCGGTCCGCGCGTCGCCTCACCCGCGGGGATGACCGCACCAACGCCACCCGCTGGCGCTCCCAAAGGCGGCAAGCCCGCGCCGCCGGCTCCGCAAAAGTACCGCATCAATCTTGGTGTCGAAGCCGACAATCCACTTAATCACGTCAATCGCGGCGAACCCGTCGGCGTGTTAAGTTCACCGCTGTTCGGGCAGTCGACTTCCCTGAACAACCGCTTCAACGGTGGCAGTTCAGCGAACCGCTCCATCACATTTCACACTGGCTTTTTCTTCTAAACGACTCGCGAAAGCCCGTGCCCGCGGTTGATCTTGCCGACCACCGGGACTTCGTTTCCATCCGCGTCGATTTCATTCGACTCGACGTAGAACGAGGTCAACTCAGCGCGTCCAAAGCTGGTGGTGAGGGCGACGTCCGCCGCATCGCGCCCGGTCGCCATCAGGATGCGTCCACGCCGAGGCTCGTTGTGTCGAGCGTCCATGGTCCACCATTTGCCGTCGAGCCAGACTTCATACCACGCGCTGAAATCTCCGGCGCCAGAGTAGGGGTGGCGTATGTCGCCAAGCTGCCCCGTCACATAGCGCGCCGGAATATTCATGCAGCGCGTCATCGTGACGGCGAGGTGTTGGAAGTCGCGGCAGACGCCGATGCGTTCGGTGAATACGTCCATCGCCGTCTTGGTTGAGCGCGCGGATTTGTAGTCGAACTGCACCTTCCAATGGACCCAGTCGCGTATGGCCGCAGCCCGCGCCCAGCCTGATGGGATGTGTCCAAACAAGTCCTGCGAGATGCCGTTGAATTGATCGACCTGGCAATACCGGCTCGCCAGCAAAAACTGCAGCACTTCCGGCGGCAGCTTCTCTACCGGAGCCTGTTGCGCGGTCTCGCCTTGCGGATCGAGAGCGCCTTCCGTCTCGATGATGTTTTCGCCGCTGAGCCGAATCGACCCCGCCGGCGCATGGAACCGCGAGCACCGATTCCCAAACGCATCGAGATACTCTTCCACAGCCAGGTCCGTTCCTGTCTCCCATGCATTTCCAAAAGGCACGTGCTGCACGCGCACCTTGTCCGCCGTCTTCAGTAACGGGTCGAGACTGGGATGCAGATGCAGCAGCGCCAGCATTGCCGTGTCGAGCGGCAGTTGAAATTGAATATCAAACTCGGATTTAATGAGCACAGAACCCCCGGCGCAAACTCCGCCGTTTTATGAAAGATGCGTAAACGGCTGCATTGGCTGCATTGTTGCATTTCTCTGAGCTCATTCTCTCATCGCTCTGAGCTCGTGAAATCCAAAAATATGGTCAGCCAATCGCATGATCATGCCAACCGAGTAATCTGATAGCATCGTGACGCGGAGGTGTGAGTATGAACAAGCTGCAGTTCTTATCGCTCCTGATACCTTCGCTCGGCTCCTTCCTGCTGGTGATTCTCGCCTGGCTGCACTCCAACGGACGCCTCGATCGGATGGAGAAAAAGCTCGATGTGATCGAAGGTGATCTCCGAACTTTTTATAAGGACATTGGGCGGATTGAAGGCCGCGTGGATGAGATGTCACGAAGCAAGTAGTCGTGGCTAACCGGATTTCACCATCTGAATGCTGGCGGACACGCAAAAGCAAAGAGGCGGCCCGAAGCCACCTCTCTCCTCTACGCTTCAACCTCTGTTACTTGGCAGTCAGCTCCGCTTTGGCGCCAGACTTCAAGGCTTCGGCTTTGTCAGTGGCTTCCCATGTGAAGGTGTCGCCGGTGCGCCCGAAGTGACCATAGGCCGCCGTCTTCTTGAATATCGGGCGACGCAGGTTGAGGCTCTCGATGATGCCCTTTGGCGTCAGCTTGAAGTTCTCGCGAACCAGCTCGATGAGGCGGCTCTCTGCAACTTTGCCTGTGCCGAAGGTATCGACGCGAATGCTGACTGGATCAGGAACACCGATGGCGTAAGCGAGCTGAACTTCAACACGCTCTGCGAGCCCTGCAGCCACGATGTTCTTCGCGATGTAGCGCGCCATGTACGCGGCCGAGCGATCGACCTTGGTGGCATCCTTGCCGGAGAACGCTCCGCCGCCGTGACGGCCCATGCCGCCATACGTGTCGACGATAATTTTGCGGCCCGTGAGACCGGAGTCGCCCATCGGTCCGCCAATAACGAAGCGGCCCGTCGGATTGATGTGATACTTGGTGTCCGCGTCCAACAGATTCGCCGGGATGACAGCCTGGATCACGTGCTCCATAATGTCTGCGTGCAGCTTTTCATTGGTGAGCGTGCTGTTCTTGTCGCGGTCGCTGAACTCCGCATGCTGGGTTGAAATGACAACAGCGTCCACGCGAACGGGTTTGTGGTCGGAGTCGTACTCGACCGTCACCTGGCTCTTGCCGTCGGGACGAAGGTAAGCCATCTTGCCGGACTTGCGAACTTCGCTCAACTTAAGAGCGAGTTTGTGGGCCAGCGAGATGGGTGTCGGCATCAGCTCGGGTGTCTCGTTGGTGGCGTAGCCGAACATCATGCCCTGGTCGCCGGCGCCACCGGTGTCCACTCCCTGAGCAATGTCAGGAGACTGGCGGTTGATGGTCGAGATGACGGCGCAGGTGTTGGAATCGAAACCCTTGAGCGCATCGTCGTAGCCGATGCCCTTGACGGTGTCGCGGACGATGGTCTGGAAGTCGACGTACGCCTTGGTTGTGATTTCGCCGGCAACAACGACGAGGCCGGTGCAGGTCAGCGTCTCGCACGCCACGCGGCTGGTGGGGTCCTGCTCCAGGCAGGCATCGAGAATCGCATCGGAGATCTGATCGGCAATCTTGTCGGGATGCCCTTCGGTCACAGACTCACTGGTAAACAGGAAACGGTCGGTTGAGATAGCCAAAATTTGGAACTCCATTCAGTTAGATAGCCGGACCCGCCCGCTGAGCTTGGCAGCCGCGAAGCGCCCGACGACCGGTACCCGTCCACCGCACACGCGACGCCATGATGGCGAGGCAGATTTGGCAGACTCCGGTCGCTCCCCCAGAGCCGACGAATCGGAGTAGCGGAACCCTCTTATTCTACCCCGCGCCTCCCACGAAAGTGTCACAGGTTTGTCCACCAGACAGAATCCCACACCGAACGGCGTTTCCGTGCATTGAACGGCGCCCAACGCAAAACGGCGCCCGCCGAAGCGGACGCCGTCAAATTGAAACAAGGTTGGAGGTTAGAAGGTGAAGCGTCCAGCGAACTGCACGATGCGGGCATCGCGGTATCCGGTAACTTCGCCGAACGTTCCGCCTCCACCCGAGGCCACTGCCACCGTCTGAACGTTGGTGTGGTTGAGGGCGTTGAAGGCTTCCATGCGTAGCGAGAAGTTCAGGCGATCGTAGATACGGAAGTTGCGGTGTATGGCGAAATCCAGGCGGTTGAAGCCGGGGCCCTGGATGGTGCCGCGATGGGCGGTTGGAGCCTGGCTGGTCTGGCTCGGCGGTGCCGCTGCGAAGGCGCCGGTGTAGAACCACAAGGAGTTGTAGCCCTTATTGTGGATCTTCGTACCGTAACCGTTGTTGGGGTCACCGAGTTGATTAAGCCGGAGACCCGCGCTGGTGTTGCCGAACACACCGATGCCGGCGTTGTCGGTCACGTAGCCAGTGGTGGTGCGCCCGTTGAAGACGCTGCTGACGCCGCCGGGTAGGTTGTAGTTCGTATTTGTAGCCTGGCTGGCCGAAATGGTCAGAGGCAGGCCTGAGTTGATGACGTAGATACCCGCAACTTCCCATCCGCCAACCAGGTGACCGACGAGATTCTTCTGCTCCTTGTACCACGGCACTTCGTATACGCCGTCGAGGGTCAGAACGTTGTTGCGGTCATCTGCGGCGCGGCCGTACTCGTTGTTGAGGTGGTAGATGTCCTGCGCAAAGCCGGAATAGTCGGCCTGGGCGTTGGTCAGGTCACGCGACCACGTGTAATTGGCATCGATGTACGTCTTGCCGGAGAAGCGCTTGGTGAACTTCACCTGCAGAGAGTTGTAGTTCGAACTGAAGATTGGCCGCAGCGAATCCACCGCGAAGTAACCCAGGTAGGGCTTGATCTGGTTCAGCGCACGGTCACATGCTGTGCTCAACCAGGACTGCTGACCGGTGTCGGGATCGATGCAGGTGGTGGTGTTGCCGGTCGAGTTGTTCGGCTGCACCTTGCCAACCCAGGCTCCAGGTGCGGGCTGGTTGAGATTCAACGCACCCAGCAGGTGAGTTCCGTGATCACCAAAGTAGCCGACATCCAGGAACGTCTTCGGGCTGATCTGCTGTTGTAGATCGAGCGAGAACTGCTGAACGTAAGGCTGCTGGTAGTTGAGAGGAACAGCCTGCACGCGACCGGGCGTAGTGGAGATACCGGTGGTTGCGCCGCCTGCCGGGCTGTCAAACGAGGTTTGACCGACGGAATAGGTCGCTACGGCCGGCGGGTTATTGAAGACCGTAGTTTCGTAGTAGCTCACTGGCGCGCTATCGTAGGCCCAGCCGTAGCCGCCGCGAAGCGCCGTTTTGCCGTCGCCGAAGACATCGAAAGCAAAGCCGAAGCGTGGCGCAAAATCGCGTTTCTGCGATTGTCCAACCTTATTGCCAAACTGCGATGCCTGATTGTTATTGGCTGAATTCGGGCCGTTGTAGATCAGTCCGTTGATGTAGTTGATGCCGCTGTAATCGGCGTTGGGGTTGGGTATGGTCGGCTGGCCTGCGGTGCTATTGGTTTGAACGCATGTTCCCGTAAGGCAAATCAGGCCGCTCGCGGCAATGGTCGGCGCCTTGGTGGCATCGTACTTCGACGGATCGAAGTTGCTGAGCAGCCCATTCGCATCCCACGGCTGACCGTAGTAGGCGTAGCGCACACCGAGGTTCAGTGTCAGGCGAGGATTCACCTTCCAGTCGTCCTGCACATAGCCTTCATAGAGCGACATCTTGATGTCCGTGATCGGATCGCGCGAGAGCTGGCTGAAGCCGCCGTTCGCGTTGCCGGTCAGCAGGTTTGCAAACCCCTGCGCTTCATTCGCGCCGGCGTTAGAGTTGACCGGAACGTTGGAGAAGCCGGTGTCCCCCGAGAAAGTAAACGCACCCTGTGTGCCCGTCGTGTTGTTCTCCAGCTTCTGATAGTGGTTGTAGCTGAAGCCCACGTGGAACGTATGGTTGCGGTAGACCTTGGTCACATCGCCAAAAGCCTGGTGATTGGTGCCATGGTCGACGTACGCAATGGACCCGGCAAGATTCTGCATTCCGGCCACAGTCACAGTCGGGATCACGCCCACCGTATTCGGGAACACCAGGCTCGGCGCGATATCGGTCGACTGCGCGGAAGCCAGGAAGCCGGAGGGCGTAGAGATAATGTTGCCATTGGAAAACGCATAACCGGCAGTCATCTGCAGAGTGGGACTAATGGTGACAGTACCCTTGGCGAGGTGCTGCGTACCCGGATTGACGGCGACGGTCGTATTGGCTCCTGGAATCGGCACGGTGGTGAACTGGCCCTGGGGAAGAATCTCGGGCAACGTATCGTGTAGATAGCGGTAGAAGACGTTCAACCTCTGACCGAACTGCTGGTCTACGCGAACCATCGAGTCATTGTTGTTGTAGGTGTTTTTGAAGTTGGAGAGGATCGTGTGCGGGTCGAGATTGTGCGCGATGTCGTAGGCGGTATCGGGTACTGGAATCTTGCTATAGACGTCCTTCAGATATTGCCTCGCCGTCGCGGAGTAGTTCGTGACCTGGGTGCCCGTTGCCGTGCAAGTGTTCACCTGGGTCAGAGGATTGGTGGTAAATGCCGTGCAGACAGTCACAGGAGCCAGCGTCCAAACGCCACCGATCTTCTGACCGGACTGCGAAAAGTCGCCAGCGCGCTCGGAAGCTTGCGGAACCAGCGCTGAGGTCTGAGCTGCGTACACAATTTCACGCTGCCACTCTTCCGACACGTAGAAAAAGGTCTTGTCTTTGCCGTTGTAAATCTTCGGGATCCAGACAGGGCCGCCGAAGGAGAAACCGAACACGTTATAGCGATACGGTGTCTTCTTGGCGTTGAGGAAGTTATTGGCATACCCGTTGGCATCGAAAGCGTCATTGCGGAGATACTCGTACGCACTGCCGTGGATGCTGTTGGTGCCGGACTTAGTGACGACGTCGATCTGGCCGCTGGCATTGCGCCCGAACTGGGCGCTGTACTGGCCGCGCAGCGTTTTGAACTCGGCGATGGCGTCGGGGCTGGGGTAGGTGTAGAGCGTCAGGTTTGCGCCGCGGTCCACGTTGTCCGCGCCGTCAATGGTCCAGTTGTTGGAGGTGTTGCGGCCACCGTTGACTGAGAAGTTGACGGTGCTCGACGCGCCGCTGAGGCCGGCCGGTCCGCGGGCCAGGTTGGCATCGGTGCCTCCACCGTAGACCACGCCAGGCTGCAAATTCATCAGTACCTCGTAGTTGCGGCTGCCGAGGGGCATTTCGTCAATCTGCTCCGAGTTGATCAGGCCGGACGAGGTTGAATCCTGTAGATTCACGCCCAGCTCATCAGCGGATACCGTGACGGATTCCGTGCCGCCGCCCGCTCCAAGTGCGCGATTGAGCGTAAGGGCATCGTTCACATGAACTTCCAGGTCGGTCACCGTGCTGCCAGCGAAACCGTTACTGCTGAATTGCACGCTGTAGTGGCCCAGCGGAAGCCCCGTAGCCGTGTAGAAGCCCGCACCGTTCGTGGTCGTCGTGCGCTCGACGTGATTGCGGTCGGTGTTCGTGATCTTCACCGTGGCGCCACGGACCGCAGCCCCGGAAGAGTCGGTGACCGTGCCGCTGATGCTACCCGACGATGCGTCCTGCGCCCGTGCGGCGGTCATTCCCATCGCCAGAAGGACCGTACAAAGTACGGCCTTCATCCAACCTGTGCGTCCTGTCATGGTGTTCCTCCAAAAATTACTGTTTACCGCGTCCATAGAAGGACTGTTTACCTCGGGCCTGTTGTTTCAGGTCTCCGGGTTGTTTCCTAACGTCCGATCCGCGCGAACTCGAATACGTCAAAACAGGCGGTTCGATTGCGTTCGCCAAATGCGGAACTGGGTGCTGAATATCATCATTATGCTGTGAAACGGCGTTCCGGCGACATTACCTGAAAGCGGCAATGTCGTCGGAGGGTCCCAATACGGCCGACAACTCCACAATGAAGCATTTGTTTCAGGTGGTACAGATTTTTCAGGACGTAACGTGACATTATTCTGACCATCCGCGGCTGTCAAGAAAATTCTGACCCGTCCGAATCGCTCCATGTTCGCCAATGACGCGCTTTTTCTGAGCATCGAGCAAGCAGCGGGAATGTCGATCCTGTGCCGAACGGTACGGATGTTCCGCAAAATGATGTACCGTTGAGCCACTCCTATGACGCCCAGGAAAGACTCCAGAGATTCTCCGCTGCAATCCGGCGCCCTCGTGCGTCTGGAAGAACTGAGCGAAAAGCGGCAGCACATCATTCGCCCCGCGCTCGAAACCCCGCGCGAATTCGTTCTTCTCAACGTCCGCGACATGGCCCGCCGCCTGGCCACGGGCCCGGCGACCATCGTCCGCATCGTCCAGGCGCTCGGATTTCGCAGCTTCAAGGACTTCAAACACTATCTCCACGATCTTTCCGTCACCAGCGCGACCATCCTTGACAGTATGGAAGCCGCCGGAAAGACCACCCGCACCCCCAAAATCCTGCGCGGCTCGAAGAAGCAGATCCAGCAAAACCTGGCCTTCGTCCTCAACCAGGTTGATCTCCAGCAGGTGCTCAACATCGCTGTCCGCATCCACGAAGCCAAGCGGATCTTCCTGCTTGGCGGCGACATGGCCTCGTCGCTGGTCGACTACCTGGAATACCACCTCACCATCGCCGGGCTTCCGGTAGTGGCAGCGGTCACTCCGGGCCGCGCCACGCACCTGGTTCGCTCCACCGGCGAGGACGATATCGTCATCGGGATAAGTTTTCGCCGGGGCCTGCGCATGACGATCGAAGGCATCCAGCGGGCTAAACAGAATGGCGCCTACTGCATCGGTATCACCGACTCCATGCTCTCGCCGCTGGCCCGCTTCTCCAACGAGCTGGTCATCGTGCCCACCAACAGCCTATCCTTCGCGGCCAGCTACGTCGCTCCCATCGCCTTGATCGACCTCATCACCGCCGCCGTCGGCAGCCTCCGCCGAAAACAGGTCGTCGACCGACTGCAAGAGGCCGACCACGAACAGAAGCACGGCTATCGCTGGTATCAGACCGAGTCGTAGGCCCTGAGTATCACCATCCCCAACGTGGACACAGCCGGTCGCGGCGTCTCCATTCGCGGCTTCAACACGTAGTGCCATAGCGCCCACCCCAGCACTACCAACAGGGCCACCATGCCGGCTACACCCCACCAGCGGTTTCGCGAAGCTCCCGCAATCTCGCGGTTACGCTGTATATTTTCCGCAAACGAGTTCCAGTCGGGCTCGCCGCCGGCTGTTTCCACGCTGGCCGCATAGCGCTCCAGCCATTCAACTTCGTCAAGATTCAGGTGCTGACAATAGCCCCGCACGATGCCCTTATTGAAGATTCCTCCGGGCAACTGGTCGTGCGCATCTTCTTCCAGCGCCCGCAGATGGCGCTCCGATACCTTGGTCCGCTCCGCAATCGCGGACAGACCAACGCCTCGACGCTCTCGTTCTTCTTTCAGGTCGCTACCGAACGGCACGTAGGGTTCTCCGTGTCCCCGCATCTGCAAAGGCCGATCTCCGGCCCAGACCGCACGCTGCTACACAGCTCTGCCACAAAAGCACGGCGTTCCCGCACCATCATCCCACGCCTGCCCGGGAGTCGGGGACCTATCTTCCTGGGGGTGTGCGCGAATGTTCCCCCGTCACCCGCTCTGGCCCTCAGGCTGCCGGGACGACGTCGGACAGGAGATACCTGCTCCACACCTTGGCCATGGTAGGAGCTGCGAGAAACAGATACGGCACGAAAATCCGTACCTCGCCTACGATTCCCATTACTGCCCACGCGGGGAAGTACAGCGCACACGCCAGCAGCACCAGTTTATCCGTTGGTTCCAGCGCCTCTTGCAGCCGCTCCCGATACCGCACCACAAGATAAACGGTGACCGCAATCGGAAGCATAGCTAGTCCAAATGGCACCAGCCGGTGCGGGTTCAGATAGATGAAGTTGTAGGCGAACATGATCTTCTTCGTCCCCGCGTCATACGTTGTTGCCGGATAGACAAAATGTTGCAGGTACAGCTGGGTGCCTGCGCCGGCGACCGCGGTCAACGCTCCGGTAAGGACCAGCCAGCCTCGGGGCATGGGCAGCGGCATCTTCGCGGAGAGGACGCCGGCCGCAATGATCGCGATCCCCATAAGCGTTGAAACGTCAGCCCGCAGCAGTCCCTGTAGAAACCCCAGGACAAGCACACCGGCGCAGATCACTATATAAGGCAACCGGATCCGACAGGTCACAAGCGCCAGAGTAGCGGCAAGGTAAAGTGTGGTCGGCAGCGTTTCCCAATGCGCCCAGGGCGCGATCCAACTGACCGGCAACTGGATTGCAACGAGGAATAAGCCGATAACGAACGCACGGTGCCTTTCCTCAGCTTCTCTTACGAACGGCGATTGGAGCAGCAAGAAGTAGAGCAGCCCAAGGGCTACGGCCAGGCTAAAGCCCTGGAAGATGGGGATCGTCTGATTGGGGCGAACATGGCAGTGACGCTCCAGAAAGCGGCTCATATAGGCGATCCCGATGCGGTATTGGGCCGGAGCGGACGCCCTTCCTTCCAGGATCAGATGTATCTCATCGTTGGGGGAAGACAGGAACGGACGTTGCCTGTCGTACTCCAGGCTGGTGTAGGTCGCCGCCGTCACGAATAGCACCAGCCCTACGATTAATCGTTCCGGGAAATGTCGCGCCGATCGAAGGTCCTGCTTAGCTCGTGAGCCCACACGCAGAGTGTACCTGCGCCGCGCCATTTTGTTCGGAGAATTGAGCAAAACTATCTATCATGGGCCTAGTATGTCTCTGATCTCCGTCCGCCGCGTCCTTGCATGAGCACAGCGCCATCATCCAGCACCGGATTGCCCCTCCCGGAAAACAATGTCTACTACCCCGCCCTTGATGGTCTTCGCGCCATCGCGGTGCTTCTTGTCTTCACGGACCACTACCTAGGCCTACCCGCGGCGATCAACTGGGGATGGTGCGGCGTCGACATCTTCTTCGTCTTATCCGGCTTCCTGATTACTGGAATCCTCTACGACTCGCGTAACCGCCGCCATCGTTTCCGTATCTTTTACATAAGACGAACGCTTCGGATCTTTCCGCTGTACTACTTTGTGCTGCTGGTCGGCCTTCTGCTTTACCCGATCTTCCACTGGCAACTGCACCGCGGACTCTGGCTCTGGCCCGTCTATCTAGGCAACTACGCAAGGCTCATCTGGTCCGCCGACTACACCAACGGCGCCGTTTACGAAGCATTGGTCTCGCGCCTCCACTTCACCATGCGCTTTGATTACAAGTTCGACCATCTCTGGAGTCTCTGCGTCGAGGAGCAATTCTATCTCCTGTGGCCCTGCATCGTCTTTCTGATAAAGGATCGGATTCGCCTTCGCAACCTTTGCATCGCGGTCGTCGTCGTAATGCCGGCAATCAGGTTTCTGTGCGTCCATCTCTTCTCGCCGCGCCTCATCGAGCTCGGCTTACTCTACCGCACGATGCCACTGCGTGCCGATGCCCTTCTACTCGGGGGCGCGCTCGCCCTTGCCGTCCGAGGCCCCGAAGCCTCCCGCCTTATCGCTCGCGCCAAACCCTCAGCTCAGGCGCTCATTGCCTTGTTCGCTGCGATCGAAGTCGCCTACCGCCTGCGCCACGGACATTTCATCGACTCCGACTACGGCATCCTCTACAACCCGTTCGGCTACACCCTCATCGCTCTATTTGCCGGCGCTGTCATCCTGCTCGCGATTGACCCCTGCAGCATGGTCTATCGCATGTGTATGTTCGGAAAGCTGCCAGCTCTCGGCCAGCGCAGCTACGGGTTTTATGTCTACCACCTGCTTCTCTACTCCGCCTACGCGCATCTTGCCCTGGCTCTGTGCCTGGGCCACAAAGCCTACCTCAGCCAGGCCACAGCCCTCGTCGCTCTCGTGGGAACCGCGGCCATCGCCGGGCTCAGCTTCCGATTCATGGAAGCGCCGTTCCTGCGCTTGAAAGACCACTTCGCCGATCATTCCCGCGAGCCGGCTTCGATCTCCGGGGCTGCGTTGCTAAAATAGGGAATCCCATGCGGATACCCTTTCCAGAGCGCGTCAATCTCACCTACGCGTTCCTCTTTGCCACCGCGCTAGCCGGAGTGCAGATTTTCGAAGGAACCCACGCGTTCTACAGTGCCTGCGCTTTCGGCTGCATTATGGTGGCCTCGCTCGCCTTTAATCTGGCGGGGGGCATCATGTACCCCTCCGGTGCCTTCGTATTTTTCAATTGCTTTTTCACCGTGCTGCTTCCCGGTGTCGCCAAAGCTGTTCTGCGTGAACCCGCCGACTCAAATCTGCGAGATCCAATGCGCACCATCGAAGTGTATCTCGCTGGAATGGTGGCCATGCTGGTCGCGGTGATGTTCAGCCGTCGCTTTCGCGCGCGAAAAGCCTTGATTGCGGGCAAGCTTCCAGAGAGAAATCTGCACTCGGCCTATGTGGGTTGCGCTATCCTCTCCGTACTCCTCACCGCTTATCTCCTCTTCTTTCCCAATGTGTCAAACGGGTCACTCAGCTCCTTTCTGGTGCAGATAGATCATTTTCCGGTGTTGACGCTCGTGCTCGGAATCATCTACACGGTGCATCGGACTGATGGCCGTCGCAGCGTTTCCGGGCCAGTGTTCGCGATGATGCTATTACTGTCCCTGAATGGTCTTATTGGTTTTTCCAAGGAAGCGTTCCTGTCTCCATTTTTTGCCTGGGCCGTTACGGTGGCTTTGCTGCGTTATCGCCTGCATTGGCTCAACATCGCTTCTTTTTGCATCGGTCTCTATTTCGTCATCGTATTTATGGTTCCCTACGCACAGTATGGGCGCAACCTTCAAAACACCGGACTGTCATCGATTCAACTCTCCGCCTATCTGCTGACCCACATGGATGAAGTTCACGAGGGCTACAACGAAGGCTCGGAGTTCGTCGGCAACGTGCATTACTACAACGAGCGCCACGGTCTGCTCGACCGTCTCGATATGCTCGCTGGGGACGACGCGTTGATTGACCTTGCGGACCGCGAAGGCGCCTACGGTTATGTGCCACTCCAGATAGGTTTCACTAACGTCATCCCTCACGTGCTCTATCCCGACAAGCCGAACCAAAACCAGGGCAACGTCTACGCGCATCAAATCGGCATTCTCCCCGACGACGACAATACGACCGGGGTCTCTTTCAGTCCTTCAGCGGACGCTTATCGCGAAGGCCTCGGGGTCGGGTTGGCCGTCGTCGAGCCCCTGGTTCTCATGCTCATCTTCATCGTCCTCGATTCAGTTATAGGCGACGTTCGCGCCAATCCGGTCGGTCTTCTCACCACAATCCTGGTTAGTCGCGCGGCTAGCGAATCGTCCCTCTCCGGCACTCCCCTGCTGATTGGGCAGTCACTCTTTACCAACGTCTTGGCGGTCTATGTCTGTTTGTACGTGCTTCCGCTGCTGGGGTCGATTTTCAGCAAGCAGGCTCTTACTGCGCAAACCATCGTGCCGGAACCGGTGCTTGAGTAGTGCAGACTGCAGCCGCAAATTCACACGCTTCCGAGGACCCGCAAGCGCCCCACCATGCGCATTCCTGGCTGCCTCACTGGCTGCGCGGCATTTCCTTTCGCCGCATCACAACCAGCGCTAAACTCATTCCTCAGATCGACGGTCTGCGTTTCGTCGCCATCTTCATCGTGCTGGTCGACCACATCATCAACCAGGGAACATTCTTCACAAGGCCTGGAAGCTTTATCGAGACTCTGAACGGCAAAATAGTCGGTGGCCGCGCCGTCTGCCTCTTCTTCACGCTAAGTGGATTCATTCTGGCGCTTCCATTTGCGCGCCAATATTTACAACAGGGCAAGCCCGTCAATATAGCTTCTTATTTCCGCCGTCGTCTCACCCGCCTGGAGCCGCCGTTCATTGTTGCGATGTTCTTCCGGCTGATAGCCTTTCTGGCGTTTTCTGCGCTCGGCGCGGGCACCATCCTTGTGCACTTTCTGGCCAGTCTCTTCTACATGCACAGTGCTATCTATGGCCCCGGGTCCAGCATCAATCGTCCGGCGTGGTCGCTTGAGATTGAAGTCCAGTTCTACATCATTGCCCCTCTGCTTGCGACGCTGTTTCTCATTCGTCCCTCGTGGTTACGACGCACTATTATTATTCTTCTTATCGCGGCACTTACACTCATGTCCCATCTCCCTGCGATCGCGTTTAATATGAGACTGATTTTCTCCCTTGTCGGCAACCTGCAGTACTTCCTAGCCGGATTCCTCGTTTGCGACCTCTACGTACTGAAGGAATTTTACAACCACAGAAGCTGGCTGTGGGATGCTGCCGGCATTACCGGCCTGCTCTTCCTCGTTTGGATCACGACCTCGTGGTCGGGACTCTTCTATCCACTGGCAAACATTTTCATTTGCCTCGCCGCATTCTACGGCCACCTACTTCCGCGCCTGCTTTCTTTTGTAGTAGTAGGAGCCATCGGCGGCATGTGCTACAGCATCTATCTCACTCACAACTCCGTCATCACCGGAGTCCACGCTGTCCTCCTTCGTATGCCATCTCTTACACGGCATCACCTGGCATTCAACACGGCCATGTTCTCTCTCTCGTTCCTCGCCTCGCTTCTGGTTGGAGCCATCTTCTTTCTCTTGGTCGAGCGTCCCTGTATGGACCCCGCCTGGCCGTCGAAGATGATGTCATGGTTTAAGAAGTCCCATACAGCAATCACCTAATAACTCGAACGGCCAAACCTCATGCAGTATCGTTGAAAAGTAAGCTCCGGAATATCCTATGAACCAACTCATCTTCGGCAATCTGATTCATCGTCCTCTACGCTCCATCA
>CAZZYB010000038.1:0-9274 GCA_964658125.1 uncultured Acetobacteraceae bacterium
CTCGTCGTACCATTGGTCGCGCCGCTGTTATCCGTCGGACTGGCGCTGATAGCCACACCGTTTGCAGGGTTCGTTGACGCCACTGTCAACGCGTAGATGGGAGGCGGAGTGTAGGTCGCCGTAACGGCGATGTTGCTCGCTACCGTCACCGTGCAATTCACGGTAGCTGTCGAAGTGCATCCGGTCCACGAGGTAAAGTTATTCCCGCCCGCCGTCGTCGGAGCAGTCAGTACAACCACTGTGCCGGCGTTGTAGCTGCGTGTAAAGATGGCTGTGCCTCCGGTCGCTCCGGTCAGATCGGTATAGGAGACGGTGATGGGGACGCCGCTTGCGGGGTTCGAAGTGTTTACCGTGAGAGTGTAGCTAGGGTAGCTCGGGTTAGGGGTGATAGACGGCTGTTGGCAGCCAAGCACGAACAACAAGGGTCCTACCAAAATGGCGACAAGGGGGTTCTTGAGCTTCGAGATATTCATTCCACTTCCTTCGATTTTCTGGTCCGCTGTTCGTCTGGCAACGCAGCACAACGCGATGTTGCGACCGTCGGAAGAGCATGCGCCATCCGACGGTCGCACACATGAGTTAGAAGCTGATGCGGGCCTGCAATTCGATCAGGCGCGGATCCAGCGTGCCGAGACCATGTGCGCCGTAGGTGTTGCCATTGAGGGTACCTATGTAGTTGCCAGTCAGATTAGGTGCCCCCAAACCTCCGTTATAACCGCCCGACTGGAACTGGGTGTGATTAAGCAGGTTGGTGGCATTGGCCTGGAAGTTGAGCGTATACCTTTCGCGTACCTTGAAGTCCTTTTCAAAGGACATGGTGACGTTGTCGACCGGGTCGCTCCGCAGATCTCCATAGCTCAACGCCGCATTGCCGTAAAAATAAATGTCGGGCTGAGTGGAGCCATTAGCCGTCACGACGGTACGCGCCTTGAAGGCATCCGGATTCCATTTAAGGAAAGTGTTTGCAGCGGGTGTGAATGGTCTGCCAGAGTTAGGAAGGGTGATCGTTGTCACGCCATCGTAGAAATGCTGGAAGGATTTGGGGAGAACAAACGGAATCCCCGGATTCCTGTCGCATTTGCCGTCGAATGAACCGGTGGAGCAGTTGATTTGCTGCGGAGTTCCCGACTGCCAGATATAGGTCCCGCTCAAGCGATAGCCGCTCACAAGGCCTCGAACAAAGCGGTTCTTCGGGTTGAAGCTGTGTCCGCTGCCGAAAGGCAGGTTGTATACACCGTAGCTGGAGAAGCGAATCGGCGTGTCATTTGCCGATAGGCGTTTATCGAGACGGATGTCACGCAGGTTCGGCAAGCTGTTACCTGTACCCTCAGCCCCGAAATTGTTCTCGGTAGTTCCGCCGTCGACGCCAAGGCTCCTGGACCACGTAAAGTTGGAACCGAAGATCAGACCGCGCGAGAAGTCTTTTTTCACCGCTACCTGTAATGCATGGTAGGTGGAAAATCCACGGTTTTGTTGAATGACCTGGCCGCCGAGGTAAGGGTAAGCCCACAACGTCTGATCGAGAGGCATCGTCTTCTTACCCAGGTTGCCTGCGAAGGGTATGAGCGCATTGGGATTCGGCTGAAAGGGATTGGCGACTTGGTCCGAGCCAGTGTTACCCGTTCCATTGCGAGCGATGTAGTTGGCGCGCCAGCTCTGCAACACGCTATCCGGCAACAACTGGTCTGAGTTAGGCGTATAGCTGGAGCCCAGTTGAAGCCGCTTGCCGATTTCAACATTGTAGCCAAAGTCGACCGTAAAGCCCCGGCGGAGATCCTGCTGTATGTGGAGATTGCCTTGATAGATGTAGGAGTTCTTGAAGCCGTGGGCCGGAAAACGCGGCCCGCCAACGCCACCGTAGAGCCCGGGCGCCGTTGTATCCGCACCGGTTGCCGGAACGTACTGGTTCACGGCCGCACTGTCAAAGGTGCCGGCGGGAACTCCGTTCTGCGTCCCGAAGCCGTAGGGCTGTGAGTTGGTGTAGGGGTCGAATGACGTCGATCCGAAGAGGTACGGGCCGTCGAAGTAGCCTGAGTTGCTAGGCAGGAAAGCGACGCCGGCGCCCGCCCGAACCACGGTGTCCTTACTGGCACGGTACGCGATGCCCAGACGGGGCTGGAAGTTCAGCCAGTCCGTATCCCACATGCGCTTGTTATTTCCATTGGCCTTCGGGAAGTAGATACCGCCCTTGCCGCCGAAAGGGTTGGTGGCGGTGAGGTCGATGCTGGAAACGTTTCCGTATCGCTCTGAGATGGCTGGCTGCCAGTCCCATCGCGCGCCCACATTTATGGTGAGCTTATCCGTCGGGTGCCAATCGTTCTGCGTGTAAATGGCGGCATATTGATGGAGGAAAGCCGGGTGAACCGTTTGCCCGGCAGGAATTCCGACCGAACCCGCGCCCAGAAGGAAGCTGGCCCACGGGTTACCGCCGTTGTTGGCGAGGTTGCTACCCACAACACCACCTCCCGCATTGACGGTGGGCACCGTGAAGGTGTTGCTGAGGGTGTAGATGAAGGAAGTCTGTGAGTCGGTGTAGTTGGCCAGGTACGCGCGGAGCTCTCCGCCCGCCTTGTAATTCCACTTGCCGTGATTCTTGGTAACGCTGCCGGCGACGACATGGTCTGTCTGGTGTTCGTGCTTGTTGTAGTAGCTATTGTTATTGACGGCAGTCCAGTTGTCTCCCGTCGTGGCGCCACTGACGGTAAAGCTGGGTACCACCGCCAGGGGGTTGTTGGCCTGGTCGATTGCACTGATTCCCAGGCTGCTGTAATCAAATCCGCTCGGCACCAGGTCGGAGTTGTCCTGGGTGTCGATCCGGCTGATGCTGTAGCGCAAGTCCACCACCAGCGTAGGAGAGAGCAGGATCGTGTCGCCGATGGAGACATAGGGGTTCCGGTCGCGGTTGAAGCGCTCCTCGCCGGAGTTCACTACGGGGTTGAACAGATTGTCCGGCGACCAGATGAGGGGGTTGATGATGTCGCCATGGGTGTAGCCGCCGCTGATGTAGAGATAGTTGTTGTTGCGGATATGGTAGTCAATGCGCGCGTTGACATTTGCCTTGCGATAACTGGTTACGATATTGCTCTGGTAGTTGTTGGTATCGAACAAGTCACTGGCCGGGCGATTGGTGCATGCCGGTAGGGTTACGCCGTTCACCACCGTCGTCGGCGCGCAGGGATAGTTCTTCAGTACATTCAGTGCGAACTGGTTCGTTCCCTTTACACTGTTGTTGGTGTTGGCGCCTGCGATCAGTGCGCGGCTGTAGACGTTCGAGCCACTTGGAGTTACGTTGAAAGGGTCGTACAGGCTCAGCGCGGTGGGTACGCCCGAGACGCTGACCTTGGTCTGGCTGAAGTCTCCGATGCGCTCCGCCGCGGTAGGAATGGTGCGCAGCAGCGTTTTCGGCTGGTCGTAATAGAGTCCCTCGAAGCTACCGAAGTAGAAGGCTTTGCCCCGCTTGATGGGGCCACCGACCGTACCGCCATAAGTCCATATCTCAGAGGCTGACTTGGGGATTTGCGGCGTCACATGATTGTTGCTGAAAAAGTTTGCCGCGAGCGCAGAACTGCGGTTGCGCATGAAGACCAGGCCGTGCAGTTTATCTGTGCCGCCCCTGGTGGTCTCGGCGATGATGCCGTGGGCGCGACCGTACTGCGCGCTGTAGTCGTTCACCATCGCGCGCACCTCGGATACCGCATCCGTATTGATGACCACCGTCACTTCATTGAACCCCGGCGACTGGGTGCTGAGGCCGTCCAACTGGATGTCGTTTTCGTAGGCTTGGCCGCCGTTAATGGCGAAGTCAGATATTTGCCTGCGGCCAGATATGCCGATACCGAAGGAGTTGGCGTTAGTCGCGCTGGCACCCAGAGCACGCGTGTTCACACCGGCTTGCAACTGCGCATAAGCCAGAGCATTGTGGTTCATGTTTGGAATGGAGGCGATGACCTCCTCACTGATCGAGCTCTGCACCACCGGTGAGTCCACCTGGATCCCCGTTGACTCTGTGGACACCTCGACAGTTTCTGTACTCGTGCCCACTCTTAGCGCAATATCGAGGTGGATGCTATCCCCGGTTCCAACCGCAATGCCGGTCTGCGACGTCGTATCAAAACCCTTCTCGGCGATGGTCACGTTATAGGTTCCAGAAGGGAGATACGGGATCGAGAAGTTTCCGCTAGCGTTGCTGGTCGTCCTATAGGTTTGACTGGTCGAGACTTCCAGCACCGTCACAGTGGCTCCCGCCACAACACGGCCCGTCGGGTCCTGCACGGTGCCGGAGACGGTTGCCGACCGGACCTGCCCGGTCGCAACGATGGGAGCGACAAGCAGCAACAGCAAGGCAACAAGGGCACCCAGGTTCCTGGCACAAAAAATATTCATAGCAACCCTTCCTTGTGGGCGCATACGCCGGACTGTAGCTATGTGCAATGCGAGGCCGCCTTCACTTGAACTTCCTGATTGTGAATGTCCGTCAAGCTGTAACCGATTCATCTGCATAAAGCCTCCAAAATGTAGTACCGCGTTTGCCGGACCAACCGGCCTGATGCCTGTCGACCTGTCCTGAAGTCGCTCATACACGTTCAAACCTTCAAACTTCGTGCCAAAAAGCTCACACTGTCTCGCTTGTCTCACTCGTTTAGTGATCGGAGAGTAATGTTCACCACGCTTCGTAGCCCTGCTTCAAATCGGTGATGATCTTCTTGACGCAATGCGGCTCTGGGAAGTGAAAATGCGTTCTTGAACGACGCTTTAACGTTAAGAGTGTGGCAAACAGCCGCGCGAACGCATAGGTCGGCAAGGTTCGGATGAATATCTACTACTGAGCTTTCTATAGAGATTTCCGGGATCGAGCGTTCTGGCCACTGACCTGAATTGCTGGGCGGATCTCGAAGCCGAGAAATTGGAGCGACAGATGAAGCCGACCCGGGAGTATGTCTGGAAGCACAGCACGGGTTCAGGTCCGTGCGACGCATTGCAGGATGAATCTGTGTCAGCGCCAGCTTATCGAGTGTGACCCGTAGACCCTTGGCCCTTCACTGCGACCGCATCGCCTGCTGGGCTCAATTCGAGAATCTCCTGGCCATTTTCAGGTAAGGTGAGGTGCATTTCGCCCGACTGCAATTGCCAGCCTGAGAATCGGCCTACACTTCGGCCAGTCAGAACGGACCGAACGCTGTAGGTCGCATCCGCTGCTACCCACGGAATATTCACCGCCCTGGTATTCACTCCAGCCGCTCCGCGCAGGATCACCACAGCCCCAAAGCCCTGCGGGTTCAACTTCCCCCACCACTGCCAGTCCTGCTCGCTCGGTTGCGAGGGAACACCGCTGAACTCGAAGTAGTCGTAGATGTTGTAGCTCTGCTGCAAACGCTTCAGTGAAGTAAAACGATTGCGGTAAAGTTCCAGATTGCTCTTTGTCAACGAACTGAGGTCGCCCGCGAAGACCATCGGTGCCCCCATCAACCAGCTCGCAATCTGACGGTCCTGAATTTGCGCGGTGAGGCTGCCCTTGATGTTCATCGTGGCAGCTCCGTAGTACTCGATGGCATCGAGAGGGAGGCCCCGGTGGGCGTAGAAACGCTCTCGGGCATGCAACGTCCCCTCCATCAGCCCTTTCTGCATTGCCGTCTGATCGAGATTCCAATCGGGGCTGTAGCGTTGCTTGCGATCTCCGTCCCCGGAGTAGTCGTTGGGAGGAATGTGATACAGGTTGGCGTGCTTCAATGCCGCCAGATCGCACGGAACCCCCGGTGTGCCCCAATAGACTTCGTGGGTCAGCTCCAGGGTAAGCTTTGGATTAGCTTCGCGCATCATGTCCTGCGCTTCCAGCAGACCTCTCAGTCCGCGCAGCAGAGACTCCTTGGTGGTACGGCTCTCGTGACCTTCCGCCATATCTCCAAAACGAATGTTGGAGAAGTCCTGCTTGAAATAGGTCGCACCATACAAGGTGGAAAGCCGGACGAGATCCTTTGCGTAATAGTCGCGCCAACGGCTTGCAAACGACATACCAAGTCCGCCCTCTCTATAGATAGCGGGCCGACTGGCTGCGCCGGGGAGTTCGCGAAGATCTTTGGAGTCAGGTGAGCGAAACGTGGATACCCAGAGGCCAACGCGCAGACCGAGCGATAGGATATAGCCGGTAGTCTCCGCGAAGTGGGGGAACTTGATTGAGTCGACTTCAGTTCCGAGACGCCCCCGCTGCCAGCCATCGTCGATAACGATAGCGTCGAAACCGGCAGCCGAGGCAAGTCTTGCCTGCTGTCTCAGGATGACGCCGTTGAGGTTCGGACCAAAATTGCTCCACGTGCTGAAGTAGGGGGCCGGCAAGTGGGCTGCATCTACCCGAAGGCCTATGCGCTGCCTGAGAAAATGTTGAAATGAATTTTCAACAGCCCGGTCTAGCGGGTTGGAGTCCGCTGAAGCCGTCTTGAGTACATCGCCGTAAAAGCCGTATTCGAATACCGGCTCCGATTCGAAGGACTCTTTGGGTCCGAGAACCCATTCGAAGTAGTCATCCGCATATCCCATCGAGCCGGACGCCGAGATACTCCGTAAGGCTGACGGGATCTCGCTCCCCAGGATTACTCCGTCCCTCGCATCTGCTGAACTCATCGCGACCAGGCTTGAGACAGCGCCTCGCTCCGAAGGCGTCAATGGAGTCTCGTGTCGATAGGGCGCCGCAAAATCCAGATCCTCCAGCACCATCCGATCTATCTTGAGCCAATGGGCCCCCACGTTGGTGACGTCGATCCACTTCCGCACGGCAGGGTAGTCATCGTAAACCTCGTAGTGAAGCGTGACGACGATGGAGCCATTGCAGAGGGTCTCCGTCACGTCCAGGCGATGAACGCCATTGCGGTCCGTCTGTTCCGACTTGTTAGAACAGACGGTCTGGACCGCCGGCGAGTCGGTGCGCCAGATGACTTTGGTTTCGACGTTTCCAGAGTGCTCCTGCACGGAAAGTACGTTGGTCGTCGCATCCACCGCCGTCGTGTCGATCGAGCCGCCCTCGCCTGGCTTTAAGGGCTCGGGTTTTCGGTCGGGGTCCGCATACTGGATTCGAAATTTGAATTCTTCCGCTGGACGATCCATGAGTTGCCGGCCATCGACAGTCAAGCTCGATGTCTGAAGTCTTTTAGAAACGAAGGACAATTGTCTTTGAAGAGATCCCGCGCTGAGAACAACGCCTGTCGTGGTCAGATGGATGGCAGCCTCAACCGGAGCTTGCGCTGTGCATGCAATCCCTCCCAGCACGATAGAAGAAAAGCACAGACAAAGCGTCCTTGCGTTTGCCAACCAGATCATGAAACCTCATTCTTCCAATGAAAACAATCACTTCAGGAACTGCGATTACGGCTTCGTCGCTTCGAGACTCGGGCAATCCCGATGTTCGGAAATAAACCACAGAGTTGGGAACACAGATGACCGGCTCAGATCAATCGCAGAATCCGAATCGGTTGAGTTGAGCTGGAGTCTCCAGGACGGAGTGTTTGAATCTCAACACCATTTGGATCGGTGTCTTAAACCGCAACAATCTTCTTAACTCGGCGAAGATGTGGGAAGTGAAAGTGCGTTCTTGAACGACGTCTTAACGTTAAATCGCACAAAGTCCTAAGCAGCTTTATGGTAAAAATGATGGTGCGACAAGTGCGATGGGTGGGGTCTCTTAACGTGGAGCGCTCACGATCATCAACTCCCCTTGCCCGAGCGGAATGGATGGAATGGCGTGTTGATCGAAGAGTCGCTGCCGATGGGGTCGGAAGAGACTCTTCAAGAAGACGTTCGCTGGCTCCTCGTTCAACGGATTCTCAAGTCAGAAACCTTTCATCGGGCCGAGCAGCTCAGAAAAATCCTGAGCTACGTTTCGCGGGAGATCATTCTCCACCCCGATCACACGGTCCGCGAGTACGAGGTTGCCTTCAATGCGCTGGGCCGGCGGAAGGATTTTGATGCAACCCAGGACAATATAGTCAGGGTCCAGTTCACTCACCTGCGCCGCAAGCTTGAGACGTATTTCGTTACCGAAGGCAAAAGCGAACCGCTCCTGGTGGTCATCCCCAAAGGTAGCTACACGCCACTTTTTATCACTGCGAAGGAAAGCCAGCCGGTCGTCGAGGCAGCGATCACTTCCGACAAGATCGAAGCGCTTCCAACGTCATCACCGAATTCCGGGCAGGAGCGCCTGCACACCGGTACGAAATGGCAAGCGAAGTTCGTGTACATACTGCTTGCCTTCGGTCTGCTGGGATGGGTGGTATCCGGTTGGATGTTCATGCGGACCGAGAAGCGTCCGGAAACGATCGGAGCGAGCCATTTTAATGAAGCATTCCTGAAGTTTCTCGCTCGCTCGAAAGGCCCCGCCTCGATCGTTGTTCCCGACACCTCAGAGGTGTTGATTCGCATGATGAGCGGCTCCGATATTCCGCCGGACGACTACGCGAAACATGACTATCCCGAAAAGCAGATCGCTCTGGTGAAGGGTCCGGAGGCACAGAACGTTCTGACCCAGATAGCCTTGCGCCGGAACACCTCAGTTAACGAGGCCATGATGGCTTTCGAGTTTTTCGACGCGCTCCGCGAGGCGGGCGGATCTTCCACCATTCGGTATGCGCGCGATCTCCACGTCAGTAACTTCAATGCTGGCAACACCATCCTGATCGGCAGCTATCAAAGTGATCCCTGGGTATCGCTTTTCTCAAATCAAATGAACTTCAGGCTTCTTCGGGATCCCGGGGCAGACACTTCGTATTTTGAGAATGTACATCCTCTCCCCGGAGAGCAGCCTCGCTACGAAATCAATTGGAAGAACAAGGGTGAACGGGAAGACTATGGCCATATCGCTTTGTTCCCCGCCCCATCCGGAAGTGGCTTCGTTCTACTTATTGAGGGGAGCGATATGGAATCGGGTGAGGGGGCAGCAAACTTCCTGCTTCACGGGCAATTGACTCCTCAAATCATCGCCATACTCAACCGCAAAGACTTACGATATTTCGAGATATTCCTGCACGGCAGGCATCTCGTGGGTGAATCGCAGGACAGGCTTGAAGTCTTGTCCGTCCGGACGAGAGAGGATTAGGGGAGACAGACCGACCCCGACAAGCCTCGTCAAATCAGCATGGGAATCAACTTCCAACCTGTAAGTTGTTGATATTTGGTGGGCACAGCAGGATTCGAACCTACGACTTCCACCGTGTGAAGGTTTCGCTGTCACGGAAATCAACGACTTACAGACGACAGGAACACGCTTTAGGGAGGGTCAAGAACCAGTAGG
>CAZZYB010000038.1:9284-15718 GCA_964658125.1 uncultured Acetobacteraceae bacterium
GCCCCTTATTGGGGGCCCACAACAGCGGACGGGTTGGCGCTTTACCGCTTGCAGTGGAGTCAAAAAAGGCATCTTTGATGCGTAGACTTGGATGCCCTGAAAATGCAAAGGTCATAGCACCCTGAATCGCACGACGTGAGCTATGAGTGAGTCGAACGTCCGTCCAGAAATTCTGAGACAGGAGATGCTGTTATGCCGGTCAGGTTGTACCTGAAGGCACCAACATCAGAATCTCACCTCTATGTGTTTCGAAATGCAGGAGCGCACCGGATAGCCGCTCGCCGGAAGCCCCGTTTCTACGCAGCCTCACCGGGTCAGCGCCCCAAGGGTTCCGAAGGTGACATCGCTCGCCCGCGATGGATTCTAACTCAATAAACTCGACACGGCCATTGCGCCAGCTAGCTGTGACAACAAATCCGCCTCGTGCCGACAGCTTAAATTGAGCGTTCCAATCTTTGGGCCATGCCGGGAATACATGCAATACGGGGTCTCCTCCAGGCTTTGGGGGGACGGACTGCAGGAGGGATGCATGGAGCGTCTGCGCCATTCTGCCCAATCGCTGTACGCCTAAAGCTCCAGGACCTTCGCGTAGCGTCATTCGATTTGGGAGCACGGCGGGAGCGCCGCTTCCCACCCAATCACAAAAGTCGGTCTCGGCGGGCATGTTCTGGATCTGCCCGAGCAGTAGATGCCGAACATCTTCGCTTCGTCCAAGGTTTGCAGCGGCGACGGGATCCCAATCGAGCTCGCGGACAGGAGTGCGTGAGTCGATTCCGTGCGGGAAGATAGCTTCGAATGTAGCGTGCCCCATTTTGCGCATAGCTTCATCTTCGGTCTCCACGCAACACAAATCATAAAAGGCTGCGGGAACGACTCTTGGAGCGTTCAAATCTCCGCGAAACGCCGGCGGAAGACCTGAAATCCATCTCTCGCGATCTTCGCGATCACGTGCCGGTCCGGACCTGAGGGTGTTATTGGTTGGGAGAGGCGCTATCTTCTCAAGAAGCTCCGTCCAACGTCGGCGGAGATCCGCGTCCACCTGTAGTATTTCTGCTGCCTTTATAGCGACGGGAAGCATTCCGCGAATCGCCGAAATCTCCTCCTGGGCATCAGTGGCGCCCCATACCGGTTCGTGATTGTTGACATAGTGGATATGGTAGATTCCATCCGATCCCAGTTTCAGATTGGGGAAATTGGCATAAAACTCCGCTACTCCTCTAATGATCGGATACGCTTGCTCGCGGAGAAAGGCTCCGTCCTGCGTGTGCTCATAGATTTGCCAGAACAGGTGAGCAATTTTCGCGCCGGAACTCAGTATGTGAGTCGTCGGTCCGTACGGGCAGGGTTGCCAAGCATCCCAGATGAAACGCCCATCGATCCACTTCCCCCTACCTTTCCAGTTCCACCGTGAATTGTGTGGGGTCTTTGTCTCCGCATAGGATTGAAAGCGAAGTGACCGTTCCTCCCAAGGTTTTCTAACCAGGTACAGTTCCCTCATTTCTTCCGCGATGTCTTCAGGCAATATTTCCAAACCATCGAACCACGTAACTTCAGGAATGAATATCCCCTTCGATCCCCACTGCTGCCGCGCCGCAATAGCACATCTTTCGTACATACCGGAATACATCGAGATGAATGGCTGCATAAGTTCAGGACGATTCGCCATGGGCAGTGCGTTATAATCACAGCTTGCATTGTGCCACCAGTGTTGCGCTCCCCACTGCCGCATGTCACCGTTGGTGTACCAGAGCATTCCGCCATATCTGGGCATATAAGCGCCCCTAGAACTGGCCGCCATCACATACAAGTAGTACGTGTAGTTCTTCTCAATGGTTTGTGGTGCACTGTCGCTGCCCTCCAGTCGAATAAATCCTTTTGACCAGAATGAATGCCACCAGTGGGCGTTCTGGGTCGCTAACGACTCAAAATCCAGTCTTTCAACTTTCGCCAACTCCGCAGTGGCCTTAGCCGTTATGTCTTCCTCTGCGTTGTACGAAGATGCGCTTGCAATCAGGACGACGAATTTACCACGTCCTGCTGCAGCGCTCAATCGTACCGTTGATTCGTTTGCGTAAATTGCCTTGCATGCGCGACCCTCGGTCTTAATCACAACTGCAGAGGCATTGTAAAACTCACCTTCTCTGAACTGCTGTTTTAAGGCAATTGAGTCGTCACGAATGTCCAAAGTTGATAGGGCCCGGTGATTTCGTGTCACGATCTCAGAGCTGTGCTGTTTTGTGAGCTGATAATTTTCATGCTCGATATACTGATTCGCGTACCGAAGCATGCGGAGGTCAATACTGATGGGCGCGGGAGTTATTCGCGTGTCCTCCAACTCAACGGCAATTAGGTCTTGATTGGGGCAGGCAAGAACTCTCGCACGAACGCCATTTCCCCTTACAGTTACCATTCCGTCATACACTGACAGATGCTGATTGAATGCAGGCCCACTGAATACATCTTCACCATAGTCGCCGAAGTTTAGATCAATCATCCCGCAGCCGCTGCTGTAATCAAGATTACGTTCTGGGAAGCTTGCCGTATCGTGATTTTGAGCATGGACATCTACCCTGTTGATCTGAAATCTCAGCGTGGATGGTGTCGTCCACACGAGGGATCCCATCCGCCCATTTCCGATCGGCTGTCCCGCCTCACTTCTACCGACGGGTGTTGTGTAGTCCAAGTCGGCGTGGGAGATGAGCGTGCGGTAATCCGGGTCGCTCTGGATAGCTGGGATGGAGCGGACCGGTTCTGGAACTGATGCTTGCTGCTCAGACGGTAACAAGCCTTGAGCTGGGCGAACGACTCCTGCAGCAATACTTGTCGCGAGAAATGCTCGGCGTGTCATTTCTTTTTCCGCCATTTCTTTATCTCCGATGACATACGCAGAATTACGCGCTTGTGAGATGCGCTTTGGAAGATTAGCAATCTCAAAATAACTGAGGTGGCTGCGTGGATTCTGCTTATGAGCTGCGACAGTCATGTGCGCTCCAGAATCCAGGTAGCAAGTCGATCGTCACATTCTCATCGTGGCGATCATTGCGCGAGCGTTTGAGATAAACGCATTTCGTTGACGGCCAGACTGAAGTGCTTAGAGGGGACACTGCGACCAAGGGTGATGGTGCACGCCGCAGCTTCAACGGAGTAAACAACATGGTTACCACCTGAGGAGCTGCCGCCCTCTGCTTTGTTCTTGAATCCTCCCGTTATTTTCACCGATAGTCGCAACAGGGAAGTTGTAATGGTAGGTAAAGATAAGGGTCAACCGAAATCCCGTAGCATTGCGTGCCAGTTGGGGATGATGGGCTAGGCCGGACTGATCGCCCCATCTCGCCTCCTCCGATAATCTGTCTCTCTGATGGGCTTGGCCCGGAGGAGGCTTTCACCGTGAGGGGCTTTGTAGACTCGCGGGCTAACGAGACTGACGACGACAAGGTGCTCGATGGGAGTGGAGGCGAATTCAGGAGTGACTATCCATTCGTAGGAGGCTCCGCCCGTCCATGCTGGCTTGAGCCAGGTAGCAAATTCGGGTGTAAGATTTGGGCGGCCGGCGGCACGACTTGACTAGTGGCGATCGACGCATCTATAAACCGGCCTGGATGACACCTGGGTTTTCGCAGACAGACATCCATCGCAGTTAACCCCCCGGGGCCCCACTCCTTTCTTTGGCGTTTCGTTGGTATTACTTATCTAAACGGCTCGCCGTATTTGTAACTTCACATGACCGCTAGGGTATAGATCGTCAAGGCTGAAGGTAGAGAGATGAAAACTACGAGTGTAGCCGTTCTTCTGAAGCGGTCGGGAAAGATGCTTATTCTTCTGGCTTGCGCGCTTGCGGCTTCCGCCGGTAAAAACACAGTTGCGCAGGAAAAGACTGATGCCGTGGCTGCCGGAATGGACCCGGTTCTATTGGCGCGCATTCCGACGAAGATGAAAAGTTACGTGCATGATGGCACGGCTGCCGGGTTTGTCACGATCGTGGCTCGGCACGGGCATGTGGCGAGCCTTGAAGCCGTTGGCTATCAAGACCTGGAAGCCAAAATACCGATGCGGACAGATAGCATCTTTCGCATCGCGTCAATGACAAAATCTTTCACTGTCGCCGGCGTCATGATCCTGGTTGATGCGGGACGCCTCAGTCTGCTCGATCCGGTCGAAGCGATTCTGCCAGAGTTCAAAGGTATGAAGGTAAATCTATGTCGAAGCCCGACGGAGAGCCAGGGTTGCGATTCGGTAGAGGCTAACCGCAAGATCACAGTTTTGGATCTCATGACCCATACCTCTGGTCTTCCAGCGCAAGGTACTCAAGGCTCTGAACCTTTCCGGTCGTTGGCTGAACGAGTCAGCGTAGGCGCACACGTCTCCTTGATTGCGCAGCCGGGCACAAAGTGGATCTACAGTCAGATAGGATATGCGGCGCTCGGGAGGATCATCGAAGTCTGTTCCGGAAGAAGCTATGAACAGTTCCTCGCGGATCGTCTCTTCCAGCCACTTGGCATGCACGATACGTACTTCTTTCTTCCAGAGGATAAGCGGAGCCGCTTGGCAGTGCTGTACTCCCTGGATGAGAGCGGCAAATTGAGAGTTTCTCCGCGGTCTACCGAGATGCCGACTATTGCAGCGCCAGAAGGCGGTGCTCTTACAACAGCCGTCGACATGGGCCACTTTTATCAGATGTTACTCAACAACGGCACTCTCCATGGGAAGCGGATTCTCTCCATCCCCGCGGTGCAGGCGATGATCACGAATCACACTGGAGACCTGGAGCATGTAGAGGCCTCGCCGGGTTTGGGAATGGGGCTCAGCTTCGGTGTAGTCAAGGACGTGATCGGAACATACCGGTACCAGTCCATTGGGACGTTCTGCAAGGGCGGCGCTTTCCGGACGTACGGGTGGGGCGATCCCGTAAAGCACATGTTCGGCATCATCCTGTTCCAGCGCACGAATGGCGGCGGCGACACAGCGCCTGAGATCAATGAGTTTGCGATTCTGGCAAATGCAGCAGTCGCTCACTGACAGGCCAAGCCTGATCAAGGCGCTTACACTGACCGCTACGTTGAAATTATGCGAGTTGGTCGCACTAATTCGGACGCAGGGTTGGCGCGGGAGGCGGAGCTGTTGGTCCTTTTCGTAGCTCTACGTCCATTTGGGCAACGTCGACGCGATAGCTAACTGTGTTCGCAATAGGGAAGTCAGGCGGTATCTTCTGAGTCACCTTTCCTGTGGCCGCCCACTCCGTCCCTCGCTGAAATGTGGCGATGAAACCCACACAACTCAGCGCGAGGGCATCGTGTCCGAGAGTAGTGTGGAAGATTCGTCCCTTGCCGAAACTGATCACCATAAGCATCGGCTCGTCGAAGCCCGAACCTTTATTGTTAGGGTCCGAGTGAGCGGTAGCGAGGATGGTCATATTTTTACCTGGGCCGCGAAGTGTACCGTAGAGTTCGTCCGGCGCGTGCATCCATTTTGAGGGCAGCCCTTGCAGGATTGGGTGTTCCGGAACGCGGTTGACAATCTGAAACGGAAGACGAGCACCGTGGCTGCCTGCACTGCCGGGTGCAGGATCGGAAACCACCTTGCCATCCTTCACATACCAAAGTGGCCCGGATTGTTCGGAGCGATCTCGCCAACCCCCAATACCGATCATCTCGTTGTAGGCGATCCAATTGGGGAAGGCATTGTCGGCGGCATGAACAACGACCAGGCCGCCACCACCGCGGATGTACCGCTCAAAATTTGTGCGCAACTCTAGTGGCCAATCGGGAGAATCCAGGTTGGACACAATTACTTGATAAAGCCGGAAGTCTGGTTTGAAGGTGCTGAAATCGCCGTCAGACCGGGGAGCCGTCAGCTCGGTCGCGTGGAACAGGCCAGTCTCCTCAAGCTCCTTCTTCAGGATAGATGAAGTCAATTGCCAGTTGTGATAGGGTCCTCCACTTTGGCCATCGAGTAGGAGAACTTGAATTCGTCTGCCCGCAGCATGTGCACCTGTTGAACAAAAAGCAGTAACTAACAATGCGATCCAGAGTTTGCCGGTAAGCCGCTTCATACTGTTTCCTATTCTCTACGTTGTGCAGTTGCTGACACGATTTTCCAAAGCCGTGCGCAAATGGAAGAGCGCACGGATCGGACCGTCTCCTCCATCCATCAAAGGCTAAGCCCTATTTGCGGCTGAGGCTCTCCTCAGGAATCTCTTCATAACTCACGAAAGCGAGCTTCTTGCTATCGGGTGACCACGACGGTGAATTGATGGTTCCATTGCCTCCGAAGAGCGTTGCGAGCACCCGCACCTGTCTGTCTTTGAGAGACATCAGCCTGAGTTCGACATCTTGTTCCGCTGGGTGACCCTTGACATCTCCTTTGTAGGAAAGGAATACGAGCCACTGGCCGTCCGGCGATATATGAGGGAACCAATCATTGTGGTCATCGTCGAT
>CAZZYB010000039.1:0-213 GCA_964658125.1 uncultured Acetobacteraceae bacterium
CCAGCTACGCGACCTGGCCCAATGCGCCGCACCCTCCACGAACGCTCATCGTGATCGCTTGTCAATGAGGGCATTGGCGATTTGGCGCTCATTGAGATCGCAGCTGACGAGAACGGCGTTTATCGTCTCTCGTATCGTTCATCTCTCCACCACCTCATCCGGTGCCGCGTCTCCGGTCCTTACGGCAAGCGGTCGAACGTCGTGAACGAGATG
>CAZZYB010000039.1:223-15620 GCA_964658125.1 uncultured Acetobacteraceae bacterium
CGATCTGATGCTGAAGAAACCGACCCGGCTGTTCCTGCATGACCATGTGGGAGGCATCGTCGAACCGTATGAGTCGCTTCTGAGGAGCCTTGACTTGGTGGAACCATTCCTCCGCAAGGGTATGCGACGTTGCATAATCGTGTTCGCCAACGATGACGAATACGGGACAGCGAAAGGTCGTTGTTTGATCGAAATCGATATCCATAAGCATAGGAAGCAGGTGAGAGATCGAGTAACCAGTTCCAGCATCGACGGCATCGAGCTCCTTCTCTGTGTAGTCCGGTGAAAGCTTCCATGCTTCCACATTCCACTTGAAATCCTGTCGACCCCAGGCGAGGCCGCCATAGTACGACAGCCACTTACGCTGCGCAGTGACCTTTCCCAGCGTAAAGTCGGCAGGATCCCCGGGATAAGGCGCAAGCGCCTCTAGGTCCCTTACTGCTTCAGCGTTGTTGTGGGCCTTCGCCTCGGAGAGAACGAAGGAATATCCTTCGCGCTCGCTCTTTAGCGTATTTATCCACTGGCCCACGCCGACATAGGCATACAGCCACTCAGGGTGTCTTTGCGCGATCATGACACCGAGCACGCTTCCCCATGAGTGCCCAACAAGGATGATCTTTTGTTTCGCATAAGTGCGCCGCAGATATTCAATGACCTGCTCTGTATCGCTCAGCATCTGAGGCATGGTCATGGTTGGCGCAATTACATTGGGGTCGTTGAGAGCATAGGTCTTGCCGGCGCCGCGCTGGTCCCATTCGACAACTGTGAAGAAGTCCTCCCACGGTGTCTGGAAGGTCCAATCGTAGGGCATCTCCGGCGAACCCGGCCCGCCGTGCAGGAGCAGGAGGATCGGATTTCTGCGATCCTTGCCCCGCACGGTGATCCATTGCCGGGTTCCGCTTATAGCGATGACCCGGCTGTCGTCAATGCCGCGCGGAGTGACGATCTTCCGCGCATCAGCGATGGCGCTGACTGCCTTAGATCTCGATAGTGTCTCAGGCTTTACCGACTCTTGAGAGGCCGCATTCCAGCTGCCGATAGCGAGCGATATGCAGACCAACATCATCTTCATGGTTGTTGCCTTCAGCTTCTTCGTCATGGCTGGATTTGGCTCTTTCCGATTGCCGCGATCTTCAGCCCTTCTAGGCTATCTGCTTCGATCAATCAGTCCTCATAAATCGGCTTCTGGGAAGCAATCCACCAGGCGTTTCAGATGGTGACAACAGGCCAATGCACTCATCGAAGGCTCAAACCACTCTTCGCGCAGTTCGAAAAGCGGGTGGCCCGATCACGTTACCACCCCAACCACCGCATGGGGTGCCCCGCGCTCCACGCCTCAGGAGAGCATGCCACAAATTCAACCTCTTCAACACTTTACAAGATAATTTCGCAAAAACAACCGGGAATCGCCGTGTCAACCCCCCAAACCCTCTAAGTCTCTCATACCAAACTAAATAGACCTGGCGTGATTTACCTCCCAACTCTGTACAATTAACCTAGGATTTCAAAAAGGCTGCAACGGCAAACCGCCGCTGCGGCCTTTTCCATTTCAGGGGTTGGAAGGAAAACACATGAGCAGCACAGAACTTACCGTACCCAAACGCATCGAAATCGATCCGCCAGCCCCTGAAACGCTCGAACAACCGCGCAAACCCTTCCTTTGCCGCCACATTTTTGTCGATGGCCGCCAGTGCGGCTCGCGCGCGCTCCGCAGCCAGAACTTTTGTTTCTACCACCAGGCGCACCGCACGCCCGTACTCGCCAACCGGCGACCCCTCCAGCCCCAGTCCGGCTTCAACCTCACCCGCCTGGACGGTCTCGACAATCACACCTCCATCCAGCTCACGCTCGCAGAAGTCATCGGCCGCATCGCCAACCAGTCAATCGATAACAGGAGCGCCTGGCTGCTGCTCCACGGTCTCCAGATCGCCAGCAATAACCTTCGCCACGCTCGCCCTGCCTCCGAAGCTCCCAGGCCCGAAGCCATTGTCGAAGACTCCGATCTCGGCCCCATCGCACCGCTCGAAGAAGGCCGTTTCCAGCCCGAAAGCCTCCTCGATCGCATGTCCGCCCTCCTCCGCGAAGACCCCAACGCAGACCTCAGCGGTCTACTGGAAGTCCAGACCTAACCCCCGTAGATCGAAACTTTAGGACCTGGGGATAGGGGGCCCCCTACCCTCAACCCATGCATCTCACCCGTAGTCTAAAATGACTTCATCGAAGCCTCCAACCCGGCAATCAGGAAGGACCTCCATTGCTCTCTCGTGTTGCCGATTCACTCTACTGGATGTCCCGCTACCTCGAACGCGCGGAGCATACGACGCGCATGCTCGACGTAAACCTGAACCTCATGCTGGATGAGAGCTCGCACAGCTCTGAGCGACGCTGGCAACGCGTCTTGCAGGCTCTCGGCAAGCCCAAGCGTGTGAAGTGGAATGGCAACCCCTACGACCTGACCCGTACGTTGACGTTCGACACCAATGTCAAAGGCTCGGTGCTCTCCTGCATCATTGCCGCGCGAGAAAACTCGCGTCATGTGCGCGAGCAGATCTCTACCGAGCAGTGGCATCGCCTCAACTCGCTCTACCTTCAAGTCACGCGGCCCGAGCTTCAGACGTCAATGCACGCGGAAGCGCTGCTGAAACCGGACGAGGCGCCCGCAGCTTTTCTCCAGCAAATCATGGAGGCTGTCCACCAATTTCAGGGTGTTACCGATTCCACCATGAGCCACGGGGAAGGCTGGCAGTTTATCCAGGTTGGCCGCTCGCTCGAACGCGCCTCCGCGACCGCAGCGCTCCTCGAGGCTTACCAGGAAGACCTGTGGGCCGAACCCGGCGGCGTCGATAGCAACGAGTACCTGGAGTGGATGGGGCTGCTCCGTTCCGCCACTGCGTTCGAAGCCTATTGCAAGGTCTACACGGCGGACCTCACGCCGGAACGCATCCTCGAATTCCTGCTGCTCGACGCGGAGTTTCCTCACTCGCTACGCTTCTCCATCGACGCCATGCAGCAGGCCGTCGCTGCAATTGACAGGGCCGGCGGCGGTATCCGCTCCGATGCGTTGAGCCGTCTCGCGGGCCGGGTCTACGCCTCGCTGGCCTATACATCCGTTGACGAGATCCTCGATCAGGGAGTGGTGCCGTACCTGAACCGTATTCAAACCCAGTGCTCTCAAATTCACAACACGATCTATCAGCTCTATATCGATTATTCGATCCAATCGGCGCTGACGGGAAGCTCGCAATGACTGCAGCACCGGGCCCGGCGATGATAAGCAGTTCCGGCTCCGCACAGGAGGCGCCCGCACACGTTGCTGCTCCACGGCGCGACATGCTCATCGACGTCGTCCGCGGAATCTCCATCGTGCTGGTCGCTTTGGGTCACACCAACCTCGGCATTCTGCATCGCGGCTGGTGGGGCTCATCGGACACAGGAGTGCGTCTGTCGGCGGCGATCTACTCCTTCCATATGCCGGCGTTCTTCTTCGTCAGCGGAGTATTTTTGCGGCCCGGTGTCGAGAAGCGTGGCGAGAAGCATTACACGCTGGTGAAGCTGCGCACCATGATCTATCCGTACGTTTTGTGGGCCTTCATCTTTGCCGGCGCTACGATCCCCTTCGCCCGCTTCATGATGCAGCCAACACCAGGCTGGCGGCTGTTCTTGTTCGACCTCATCACAGGAAACACATCGTGGTTCCTGCCTACGCTTTTCTTTGCCTTGATGCTCGGCATGTTGGGGCGACGTATTCCAATGCCGCTACTGTTCGTGCTCTCTGCAATTGTCTGTATCTATGCGCCGCATACGAATGTGGGTTTCTTCGAACGTGGCATCAGGAACTTCCCATTTCTCGTAGTGGGCATGTGGGTCGGCAACTCATTCACTCACATGCAACGAGTTCCGCGACTTCTTGCGGTAGTCTTCGCAACGGTCTTCGCAATCATCATTTTCGTGGTAACGGGAAAACCCTATGGGTGGTCCGGGTACCTGTTTATCCCGCTCGGCCTGCTTGGCACCTTGATGCTGATGTTGCTGGCGAGGGGCCTTGGCAGCTCGATGTCGGCTCGCGCCCTCGCCTGGACGGGTGCGGCGTCGTTCGGCATCTTCCTGATATCGTCCTTCCCCCAGGGCGCGGGACGCGAGTTCCTGGCGCGCGCCTTCCATGTGACCGCGCCGTGGCCGCAGTTGATCTTCCCCACCGTCCTTGCTGTGTTGGTTCCTGCATGGCTTTATCATCGTCGAACACGCCTGCATATTGAGTGGATGTTTGTCTGGCCTTTCTAGTGCTCTAGACCTTGCTTTTACAACCGCAATACGAGGTGCTCATGCATTATTCAATCCGCCATCTCACCAAGTTTCTCTACAAGACGCCGGTCAGCGAAAGCATCATGGAAACGCGCATGCACCCGCGCTCCGACCTGAGCCAGCGCTGCCTGACATTCCATCTCTCCGTGAGCCCCCGCTGCCGCATTTTCAACTTCCGCGACCACCTCGGTAATCATGTGCACCACTTTGATATTCCCGTGCAGCACGATCAGTTGGTGATCGTGGCCGAATCGCTCGTGGAGATGCAGCCGGCCATCGATGTCCCCGGAGCCCTCGGTCCGGGATCATGGGAGGAACTCGACCGCCTTGTGCAGGAAGACGACTTCTGGGAGATGCTCCTGCCCAGTGAGTTCGCCACCCCGACGCCCGCGCTGGACGCACTCGGCGACTACTTCGACCTGCGCCGGCGCGATGACCCGCTAAGTGTGCTGCACACGCTCAACAAGCAGCTTTACGAATATTTCGACTACAAGCCGAAGACCACCAAGGCCGATTCTCCGATCGACCTCGCACTTTCAACCCGTGCAGGCGTGTGCCAGGACTTCGCGCACATCATGATCACCCTGGTGCGCACACGCCTGAAGATTCCCTGCCGCTACGTCAGCGGCTATCTGTACCACGCTGCCAGCGGCAAAGACCGCTCCGAGAGCGCAGCGACGCACGCCTGGGTAGAAGCGTTTTTACCGGAGTACGGCTGGATGGGTTTCGATCCAACCAACTGGCTCGTAGCAACCGATCGCCACATACGCACCGCCATCGGCCGCGACTACGCCGACGTTCCGCCAACGCACGGCATCTTCCGCGGACGCACCAAAAGCGAACTAACCGTCGCTGTACGCGTAACGCCCAGCGAACTAACGCTCTCTCTCGACGACGATCTGCCAGTGCCTGAAGACTGGTCGATCCTGGTGGAGAAGGCACAGGCCTTGCCATCGCCGCCCCCATCACAGCGGCGGTCCCAGCATCAGGCGCAACAACAGTGATAAAGCTACCTGTTATGAAAAAGCGGGACGCGCATGACGCGCATCCCGCTTTCTACTCTCTTGGAAGGCTAAAACTGCACCTTTGCCCAGAGGATGATAGCGCGGTTCGAACCCACGCGGGCGGTATCTAGAAAACCAGCCCCGTCGTCGAGAACGTTCGTGTCGCCGACGCCGTTGTCGTTATGGTTGAAGACATTCTGTCCCTCCGCACGCAGGAGAAGCGTTCCACGTTCAAAGTGCAGATACGAGAGACCGATTCCCTTCTCTAGCGCTATGTCGTTTCTCGTAGTGCCAGGTCCGACAAAGCTATTGTGGCCGATCGCCCTCGAGAGCAACTTATTACCTGGATCGACGGGGATAAGGAAATGGAATGCAGAGGCCGGTTGAGCGGGCACAGGATTGGGCGAAGTGTTCTCTGCGATCGTATCGTAATACAGTCCGGGAGTTCCCCCAACATAGGCCCCGTCGATGCCAATCGCGGTGAATGGCGCGGTGGGATTCGACACTATAGGACGATCGTTAGCGCCGCTGCTGTCGCCATTGGTGTCGATGCCATTGATCGCAAGCGTATCGTAGCTTCCGCTTTGGAGTTGTGTGACTCCCGAGACAGTCCAATGACGTGTGAGAAGTCCTAATGCTGCATTGGTGAAGTTGTTTGTCGATGCAAAACCCTTCGGACTCCACACGTAGGCTACTGAGAAGAACTGCCGATGATCGAACGCCGACGGGCCATAGTCCTGACGACGCCCGCCGGGTGCTAGATTGGCGGTATAGGAAGTAGGGGAACCAAGCGCGAAAACATCGTCACCGTCAGAAAGGTCCTTGCTGTAGGTGTAATTCGCACGAACATCCAAGCCATGCTTGAAGTTATGGCTTGCCGAAATTTCGGCACCGTTGTAATTGGAGTCCGCATAGTTACCCCGCACACTGATAGCTCCGCGCGTGGGAACTAGACGAGTACCGGTAAGCCCATTGAAATAGTTGTATTGCTGATTGGCAAATAGCTTTTCACCACGGTTTCCAACATACCGTACTCCAAGAACAACCTGTCCTGGCAGCTCGCGCTCGATGCCCAGGTTGTACTGGTAGGTGAGCGGGTTGACCGTGTTCGCCGCCTCAGATAGAACGGACGACAAAGGATTCAGATTCGGACTGATCGTGGAGATCAGGCCCGTAGCGTTAGTAAGTCCGTTGCCCGTCGTTTGGATCAGAGTACCAGACACGGCATTCGGTGAGCTCTGTGTCGAGTTGACCAGGATGTTCGAGAATGTGCTGTCGTAGAAAATGCCAAAACCGCCTCGAACAACTGTCTTCCCGTCTCCAAAGAATCCAAAAGATCCGTGTGGCGAATAGGCGAAGCCGATGCGCGGCGAGATGTTGTTGGCATCACTCTTGATTTTGACCACTGTATTAATCGGTGCGTAAGGGTTTGCAGTATCGACACCCGGGAAAGGCAGGCTGTTTTCGGGGTTCGTTAAGAAGTCGTAACGGACACCTAGGTTCAGGGTCAGATCCGCGTTGAGCTTGATATCATCCTGCGCAAAGATACCGTTTCTGTAGCCATGGGAGTCTGCGCGTGTCAGACCAAATGTCTTCGTCGCCGAGCCCGATGGGCCTAGCTGGTTTAGAAGGAAGTTGCCGAGCGACGAGATTCCGGTGCCACCAGCATTGAAAGTGAGTGTGCCCTTTGCATTTTGTGAAACGAGGTCGATCTCGATCAGACGGCCGATATCGACACCCGCGCGAAAGGTCTGACGGCCGCGAGTCCAGCTAACTGTATCCTGGAACTGGTACAGATCTTCCGCGCGACCTTGGGGGAAGTTCTGATTGGGACCTAAAGTTGGAAAGCTAATACTGCCCGCAGTTGATGTGCCCGACAGTGACGCCAAGCCGATGGAAGAAAGCGCGTTCAGGGGATTTGCGAGAGTTTGCGCTGTGGGGGCGAATTGGAAGTTGATCCGTGCCTCAGATACTCGGAATTCGTTCAACAGCTTCGGAGTGAAGACGTGAGTCCAGAATCCCTCGCCCAGCTCTGCGGGTCCACCCACCTGGGTGTCGAAGTTGATCAGCGCGTTACCATTATTTCCGAAGTCCGGGCTGAAAGAAGAGCGGTCGTGAAGGTAGCGGAATCCAAAGGAATCTTTCTCCCAAGGGTGGTAGTCGATGCGATAAGTCCATTGCGTATCAGGCGATGAGAGAGGCTGATTGGGCCGCTGGAATCCAGCAAACGTGATGACGCATCCAGTCGCGGGGCAACCGGGTAGGGCGCCTACGTTCTTTTGAGTAACGGCACCACCTGCGGCTGTCTTGTAGATACGATCCTGCTGCAAATATGCTCCCGCGCTTAGATATTGGTCGAGCAGCTGAACCTGGGCCGCAGGAGCTCCAGTAATGGTCTGGAGTGTAGCGTATCCGGCAGCGTCAGGGAGGAGGTTGACACCAGCTTGTTCCTGCCCGTAGGTCCGCTGCAGTTCCCACGCGCCGAAGGCGAAGAGCTTATCCTTTAAGATGCGGCCGCCTGCAGTAAACCCGTAGCTGTGCTCATCCTGGCGAGCCTTCGGATAAGGCGTGCCACGCAGTCCACCTGGTGTCGAGGTGAGTCCGGACCCTTGATAGCGCTCAAAGACGGTTCCATGGTACGTGTTGGTTCCCCCCCTGGTTACAAGATTGACGATGCCGCCACCAGCGCGTCCATATTCTGCGTTCGCCGAGTTCGTGATGACGGTTTCAGAAGCGAAGATATCAGGAATTTGTGGCTGGAAAGCTTGACCAGTGATTGACACATCGTTGATTTCCTGACCATCGAGCAGGAAATTATTTGCTCGGGGGCGGGCTCCATTTACCTGAATATTTTCACCGTTCGTCGATGCACCCTGCGTTACAGGCTGCACCCCCGGAACCGTGAGGGCAAGCTCGATCGGGTTAAGCGAAAAAATAGGCAGTTTCGCGATTTCAGCAGCGTTGACCACACCAGCCAATTGTCCGTTTTCGGTGTTGATTGTCGCGTTGTCCGCTTCTACAGTGACCGTATCCTGAGTGTTACCCACCTGCACAGTGACATCATAGGAAGTCACGATGGTCGACTGGATTTGCACGCCCTTGATCTCGAACTTTTGAAATCCAGTGCTTGCCACATCGATCGTGTAAGGACCGGGATCGATGGCGTCGAAGCGGTAGGTTCCGTCGTTTGTTGAGGTGCTGGTGCGGGTCGCGCCGGTGGCCTCATTTGTGATGCTAATGGTGGCGCCCGGTATAACAGCACCCGTCCTATCACGTGCCACGCCCACAAGAATACCCTTGCTGGTCTGCGCTTGGATCGCGCCGCTTACGGCAAACCCGATGAGAATCAAAAGTGTTAGGAGGTTCAATCTAAGGTGTTTCAAGTCACTTCTCCCTGCTGGTAAAGGTTGATGGCCGTGAGCCGGTAACGGTTCCAGTGCTCCGCTTGCTGCTTTCGCACTGCCAGAGCCTGCAAGTCGTGGGCCAAAGGCGTTCTTGTCGGTAAACGATACATATGAGGAGGCATTTGGGACGAAAATGCTCGTTTCGGGGCGGATACCGCGTTTTTTTATATGAATGTCACACCCTTTCTATGACATTTCATAAATTCGGGACGACGATGGGGGTCTGCTCTCAGCCCGTCATTGGCCGTGAACGGGCGGCACACCGCCCGAGTCCGTGGCGATTCGGTACGTTTGGCGAGGCTTTTTCGCGCATTTGAATCGGTTTCGCGGGGGTTTCGTGCGGCTCAAAACAGAAGGGATGCTCCGAAGAGCATCCCCCTGCTGTCGGAGTGCCGTCGGTTTAGAACTTGATCTTCGCCCAGAGGACGAGCGAGCGAGAGGAGACCGTGCGGGCTAGAGTTGTGTTGAATTGCGATGTGGCTCCGACGTTTGCGATGTTCACGCCCACCGGTGCAACGTTGTTGTGGTTTCCGATGTCGTTAGCTTCAACGCGCAGGGTGAGAAGGCCTCGCTCGAACTTCAGGTACGAGAGACCTATACCCTTTTCGAGTGCGACGTCGTGCTGCTGATAACCGGGTTGGAGGAAGGTGTCGCGACCGATTTCCCGGCTGAGGTAGCTCTGGCCACGGGCGATTGTGAAGTGCTTGGTTGAGGGGTCTACCACCACTTTTGTTCCCGGCGCGACGCCGGGTGTTCCGCCGTTGTAGGTGACGAGATCGTAGTAGGTACCGACCGGACCGGACAGATAAGACGCGTCAATAGCTCCTGTCTGGTAGGGGGCGCTGACGTTGCTGATGATCGGACGGTCGTTGGCAGTGCTGCCATCCTTGTTGGTGTCATACCCGCTGACGTTCACAGTGCTGTACGGGCCGGATTGGTACCTCTCAATACCGGATAGCGTCCAGTGGCGGGTGAGTGCGCCAAGAGCGCCATTCGCGAATGCGTTGTCCGAATGGAAGCCCTTCGGCGCCCAGACGTAGGAGAACGTGACGTTGTTGCGGTGATCCCAGGCGGAATTACCCGACTCCGTGGCCATTCGGTACATTCGGCATCGCTTTTCGCGGCTTTGAAGTGATTTGGAGGGGTTTCGAGCGCTTCAAAAAGAGAGGGGATGCCCGAAAGAGCATCCCCTTGGAACGGTTATAAGCGGTTGGTTAGAAGATGACCTTCGCGCCCAGACGCATCGTGCGGGAGCCGCCCGTAACAAGCGAGTAGTTGAGGAAATTCGATGTGTTGCCGTACGTCCCCAAGTTGCTGTAAGTCACCGGGGTGTCGAAGTTCTGATTGTTGGTGATATTGAGAACGGTTGCACGAACCTCTGCCTTGAAGCGCTCGGTGATCGTGATTTTCTTCAGGATGTTGGTGTCGAGATCCAGGTAGCGCGTCGTGTACTGCGAGTTGCGTCCCTGGGTCTGATTGGTGTTGTAGTTGGTGACGGCCACGAAGCGTACCTGATCGCGCGTGGTGCAGCTGGCGGCGATGGTGGCGCCGGCCCCTACTTTGGCACCGTCATAAAGACCGCTGGAGCAATTTGCCGTGCTGGTAACAAGCCCGCGGGAGTCGAATGGTGCGTTCTTGTTGCCTATGTCGGCGCGGTCACCAATGGAGGAGCCGTCCAGATCGCGGTCGACGTTGTTCAGGACGGTGAAGGGTGTTCCGCTTTGCACAGTGAGGATCGGAGCAACCGACCAGCCACCGAGCACCCTGTTCAGGACACCAGCGTGAGGTCCGCGAATCTGATAGTTGATCACTGTCGTCCAGATGTGGCGGCGATCGTTGTCAGACGGGCCGTAGTCCAACGAGCGAATGTCGGCCACCAGTGGTGAGCGCGACGGGTTCTGCGCGGAGGAGTTGGTGGCAAACGTCTCAGAGAGAATGTCAAGGCTCTTGGAGAAGGTGTACGAACTGGTGAAGTAGAAGTGACCCACCATCGTGTCTAAGCCGCGATGACGGAGCTGCACCTGTCCGGAGTGGTAGTTGGAGGTTGCTCCACCGTCACGAATCTGGATGGTTCCGCGTGATGCGTCGAGGCGCAGCGTCTGGGTGCCAAACGCCGTCGTTTGCGTGGCGGTTGTCGTGAAGGTCGCATTCGGCAGCGCGGGGTTCAAGGGGTCGGTAAAGAACAACTGCCGTCCGAGCGAGCCGACATAAGCCACATCCAGGACCATCTTACCGGGCAATTGCTCCTGCACGCCCAGCGAGAAGTGGTGGTAATAGGGATTGCGGAGATTCTTTGAGAAGTCTGAAGACTCCGTCGTGTACGGGTTGAGAGTCGGTGTCGCGGAAGCCAGGAGAGCCGGGGCTCCCGTAAGGCCTCGAGGTGACGTCGCGCTAGGCGTGCTGGGAACCGGAGCGTTTGCCGGCGAGTTCGGCGATGCACCCTTCATGTTGGAGAGCAGGTTGTTGAAGAAGGTGTCGTACGTGAGCTGATAACCGCCACGAATGACTGTGCGTCCGTTGAACATTCCGCTGCCGACGTGTGGCTGGTAAGAGAAGCCGAACGTCGGTCCAAAGTTGTTATTGTCCTGGTTGACCTTCGAGATACCGGCGTAGTCGTTCGCGCCGTAGCCGGCGAAAGCCGGGTGCGAGAACGCGCCGTTTGCTGGCTGACCGAAGTTTTCATAACGGATGCCGTAGACAATGCTCAGATCCGAAGTAGCCTTGTACGTGTCCTGAAAGAAGAACGACATGGAAAACAGGTTAGGACGGTACTTGCCGGGTTGAGCAGGGTTCACCGTATCGAACAGCTTCGCAACGGGCCCAGTGCTGGGACCTGCATAGCCGTCGATGAAGTTCGACAAGGCAGTGATCGGCGTCGTGATGCCCCCATTCGCGCAAGTCGTTGCTGTGCAGGCGGCGTACGTCACGGAACCGCGGCCATTGAACGGAGCTACCTGGACGGCGAGCTGACGCTGGAATTCGGCACCAGCCTTGAATGCGTGATGGCCCTTGATGTAGGTCACCACATCCTCATACTCGAAGTTGTTCGAGATGCGGCCCTGGTTGAAGGAGGAGCTTATCGACGGGAAGGTGACCACACCGCTGCCGGAGAATCCGTAGGCCGGCAGTGTTTGTCCCAGCGTGTTTCCAGCCGGGATGTCGAAGCGATAATTCCCGCGAACGAAGCCGACCCGGAACTCATTAACCAGGTTGTTGCGAATTTGATAGATATCCGTAAAAGCTATGCCCTGGGTACGACCGCGATAGGGAACGTCGAAAGCTGCTCCGATACCTTCCGAGCCGCCAAGAGTTTCATTGGTGTCGTCGAACAGGTATCGGAACATCATGTCCTGCTTATTCGAGACCTTGTGATCCAGGCGAACGAGGAAATTATCGTTCTGATACACGTCGCGTGCAGAGCGGTAGAACTGACCGATCTGAACCGTCTGACCTGTGCGAGCCGTGCCGTTGCAGGTGGGTGCAGTCGCCAGGCTGGTTGTAGGAACCGAAATGTCAACGGTACTTACACCTACGCCTGTCGCCGAGCCACGTGGATCACCTACAGCTTTAAGAATCCCCAAGTAGAAAGCCACGTTTGGGCATGAGGCAGCAAGCGCCTGCAGCGTTGCGATGCCGGCAGCAGTGGGCACGTTGGAGAACGTTGCGAGGGAGTTTGCCACATAACGGTCCACCTGGCCGCCACCAAAGATAAAGGTGCGGTCTCTGCCGTTGTAGAGGTGGGGAATAACCAGCGGGCCACCAAGAGTAGCGGCAGGAATAAGGTCGTGGAACTTGTTCTTTAGCAGCGGCACCGGGAAGTTCGGATTGCCAGCAGCGATGGCCGCGTTGTAGGTGGCCAAGTTGCTAATGTAGGCGTTGCGTTGTGTCTGTGTGCTGGCGTTGAAGTACTCGCTACGATATTCAGTGGCCAGCGTTCCGTGTATTGCGTTGGCTCCCGACTTGGTGACCTGCGAAATGACCGCGCCGCCGGTGCGACCGAACTCCGGGCTGAAGTTTGAAGTCTGGAAGTTTACTTCGGACAGCTCATCGTTGTTGGTGATCGTCAACTGAGGTCCGGCAACCGAGATGTCATTGTTCTGGATACCGTCGATCAGGAAGTTGTTCGAACGGGCACGTGCACCGTTGACTGAGCCGATGCCACTATCGAGCGAGCCGCTTTGATTTGAACGGGCGACACCGGGGTTCGTCAGGATGAGATTCAGTGAGTTTTGGTTAGCGAGCGGGAGCTCAGCAATTTCCTTGCTTGTGAGCGTGCTTCCGCGAACGGCATCTTCAGTCTGGAGTTCCAACGTGTTGCTGGTCACTTCTACCGTGTCCGCTGTGGAACCGACAGTCATCTTGAAATCACGACCAACTGTGTCGCCCACGTTAACGGTCGCGGGCACTTCGGCCTTTGAAAATCCAGTCGCCGATGCGATCACAACGTAGTCCCCGGGGTTGACGGCTTCGAAGCGATAGATGCCGGCGGAGTTCGTACGGACAACCGTCGTCGTGCCTTGCGACGGCGAGCGGAGCGTAACTTCTGCATCAGCAAGAACCGCACCCGTTGGGTCCTGCACGAGTCCGGTAATTACACCACGTGCCGACTGCGCTGCAAGATGGGTGGAAGTGGCGAACAAGCAAACAAGCGCCATAAGCAGGAAAAGTTTTTTCATTGAGGAACCTCGGAAAAGTGGAAAGAGTCGTTATGCTGACCAATGCATTCCGAAGGCCAAACTGGATTATTTGAGCAATGATGAATTTACGGCGAATCTGAGAGGGAGGGTCGCATCGCCGTACGACATACGCTGATATCTCATATTTTTTCTGGCATGGGCTTCCCCGAATTGTAGTGACGGCACCAACGGCAGCCGTGATGTTCGGCTCCGGTCAGAGATTCAGCTTCTTGAAAAATGCTTCCGGTATGACCCGTATCACTGCCATGATTACTCGCCATAAACCAGGGACATAGACGACATCCCGCGACTGGTCGATACCCTTCACAATCGCCGCAGCGACTGCGTCGACATCGGCGAACTTTTCGCTGCCCTTCATTCCGGCAGTCATCGCTGTCTTTACGGGGCCGGGCTTGATTGTTATGACGCGCACGCCTTCGCGATCGATGCGGTTGCGCAGGCCGCCAAGAAAGGCAGTGAGCCCAGCTTTTGACGAACCGTAGATGTAGTTCGATTTACGACCTCGGTCGCCGGCTACGGAGGAGAGGACGGCGAGGGTTCCAGAATGGCGTTGCGCGCAATAGTTGGCCAGCCAGGTTAGCAGGCTGACCGGGGCGACGAAGTTGGTGTGGAGAATCTCTGCCGATTTCGGAAAACTGCGCTCGGCCTGGGCCTGATCTCCGAGAACGCCCAGCGCGACAAACGCGACGTCGAGGCCGGCCAGCGAGTTGATGGCGTGGGCGAGGAGGTCGGGATGGCCGGCCGTGTCGTCTAGATTGGCGACCGCGGACGCTACGAAGGAGGCGCCGCGAGTTCTGATGTCGGCTTCAACGGCGGCAAGTCTTTCCGCGTTGCGGGCGACGAGGAAGAGGCTGTCGCCGCGCTCCGCCCACAGACGGCAACAGGCTTCCGCGATGCCGGAAGTCGCTCCGAGCACGAGAATGCGCTTCGGCGAGCGGTCCGCGGCCTCGGCTACGGGAGCTTCCGAGACGGTGCGAAGGGGTAGGAGCGGTTCCTGGGTGGAAGTATCGACGGAGGTGGAGTCGCTCAAGAGGACGCCTCCTCTCCCATGACGCGTTCCCAGAACCCGGAGGTCAGGGCCGGGTCCTTGTAGCGTGCGAAGTGCTCCCACTGGGGGTAGAAAGCGCGAAATTGCGATGGCGTCATCGCAGCGTCCTTGGCGGGGTAGAGCCGGCCGCCGAACTCGCGCGTCATGTCGGCGAGGCGTTTGAAGAGTGGGAAACTCTTGTCGGGCTTGATGGGGAAGTCGAGCGCGAGTGTGATGCCGGGCTTCGGGAAGCTCATGAGGCCTGGGGAGGGCACGTCGCCGAAGGCTTTCAACACCGCGAGAAAGCTGGCTAGACCGCTCTTTGCGACGGCGCGCAGGACGGCTTCGGTGCCTTCACGGGCGTGCTCCCACGGGATGACGTACTGGAATTGCAGCAGGCCGCGCTTGCCGTACATCTTGTTCCATTTGAGTACGGCGTCGAGCGGGTAGAAGAAGGGCTCGTAATCCTGGAGGGCCGTGACGCTCTTCTTCATCTGCTTGTGAAAAAACAGCGCGTTGAAGGCGCCTACCGTGAACCCATTGAGCGCGAAGCCCGGCGCTTCGATGGGGAATACCAGCTTCGGTTTCTTCGACTTCGTTAGCGGGCCGGGGACTTTTGAGTGGTCGCCCTGCATGAAGATGCCCCGGGCGAAGTTTCTGCCGGTGGAGGTGACATCGATCCAGCTGACCGTGTATTCGATGTGCTGCGAGGCGGCGGTGAGCGAGAGGAACTCGTCGATGCCGTGGAACTGGATGCCCTGGTAGTCGATCATGCGGCTGACGATGGGGCGGAGGCGCAGTTGGGCCCAGCGGATGACTCCCGTAAGGCCCATCCCGCCGATGGTGGCTGCGTAGTAGTCGGAGTTTTCGATTGGAGTGCAGAGGAGGATTCGGCCGTTCGACCGCACCAGCTCGAAGGCGGTTACGTGCGAGCCGAACGTGCCGGCGAGGTGGTGATTTTTG
>CAZZYB010000040.1:0-15505 GCA_964658125.1 uncultured Acetobacteraceae bacterium
CTTCTCCCTTCAAAGTGAAGGAGATTTGCACATCGCCCCCAAGGTCTTCGTGAAAACTAAGAACGATCATTTCAACAAGTAATCTATTGAGAGAGCGGTCGCACTCTGGTCCCGTAAAGTCATCAAATTTAAAACCGTCGGTAGAGAGAACCCATAAAAGGATTCGCTTAGCCGTCTGCTCGCCGAAAATATTCAAAAACTTGTTTTTAATTTCAGTCTCTTCTTCTCCGAGGAGACGCCACGTTTTCTCACTGAGAAACAACTCCGAGGAAAAACTGATAAGGCTGGCCGGAACTTGTTCGAAGCTGCCGCCATAAACCGGTACGGAATATATGAACCTGATTAGATCGGCAAATGAGAGCTTTTGACCTTCAGAGTCATTCTCGCTTTCACTGGGAGTCCTCTGGAAGAGTTCTTTGGCAGTATTGATTTCCTTTTGGATAATTTCTCTGACAGATTCACTTAGTCCATCGATCTGGTTCAAAAATGCTTTTTGAAGAACCGCTGGGTCTTTGGCGGCGCACTGTTCGAACCAATGATCTCGACACTCCCGGATGTACTTACGTTTGGAAGGGTTGGGGCCCAGTAAGTCATGACACTTGCTGCATAAAGGCGCAGCGTTGTCCAAAGTACTTGGACCATCTTCACCTTCAGGAATGAGGTGGTGAATATCCACGCCAATTCTCTCGCGGCACACGCAGCATGCGTAGTCCCCCGCTTTACGAATGAGCCTCTTCTGTAACTCGGAAAATGGCATCTACTCTCGCCCTTGGTTCAAGCTTCATCTTAGGGATATATGCGATTGAGTGTACGCGCGAAGGGGATGGTTTCGCGGACGTGTTCCAGGCCGCAGATCCAGGCTACGCAGCGTTCTATACCCATGCCGAAGCCGGAGTGGGGGACGCTGCCGTATTTTCTTAGGTCTAAGTACCATTGGAAGGCAGCCAGGGGTAGGTTGTGTTGAACTATGCGGGAGTGCAACAGCTCATAGTTATCGACGCGTTGACTGCCGCCTATGATTTCTCCGTAGCCTTCGGGGGCTAGCACGTCTACGCAGAGAGCCTTGGTGGGGTCGGCGGGGTCGGGTTGCATGTAGAAGGCTTTTACGGCTGAGGGGTAGCGGTGGACCATGACTGGTTTGGTGAACTGGTTGGAGATGTAGGTTTCGTCGGGGGAGCCGAAGTCGTCGCCGTAGGTGTGGGGGTTGTCGAGTAGGCCGCGGGCGTTGGCGTCGAGGAGCATGGCGTGGGCTTCGTCGTAGGTGAGCTTGGGGAATGGAACGCGCTCGCCGTCGTGGCCGGGAGCGATTACGGCTTCCAGCTTTTCGATGTCTTTGCCTATGACCTTGAGGTCTCCGCGATGGGATTCCAGGACGCGGGCGACGATGTGCGAGAGGAAGTCGTCAGCTAATTGCATGAGGCCTTCGAGGTCGAGGTAGGTTACTTCGGGCTCGATCATCCAGAACTCGGTCAGGTGCCTTCGTGTCTTCGACTTCTCTGCGCGAAAAGTGGGGCCGAAGCTGTAGACCTTGCCTAAGGCCATCGCGGTCGCCTCTATATAGAGCTGGCCGGATTGGGTTAGGAAGGCTTTGTCGTCGCCGAAGTAGTCCATCTCGAAGAGCTCGGATGTGCCTTCGCAGGCGTTGGGGGTGAGGATTGGGGGGTCGGTGCGGAAAAAGCCGTTGGTGTCGAAGTATTCGGCTGCCGCGCGCATGATGGTGGCGCGGACCCGGAGGATGGCCGACTGGCGCGGGGTGCGGAGCCAGAGGTGGCGGTGCTCCATGAGGAAGTCGGGGCCGTTCTTTTAGCTGGATGGGGTAGGGTGTGTCGTCGGCTATGCGCTGGGTTACTTCGATGTTTTCAACCTGGAGCTCGAAGAGGGACGGGTCCTTTGGGTGGGCGCTTACTTTGCCGGTGACGATGATTGAGGACTCGAGGGTTAGGTTCTTTAGCGTGTCGAAAACTTCTTCGGGGACGGCGGCTTTGGGGACGATGCCCTGGATGGTTCCTGTGCCGTCGCGGAAGATGGGGAAAAGCATCTTGCCGGAGCTGCGGAGGTTGTAAAGCCAGCCGCGGAGGGTGACGGTTTCGTTGAGGTGCTGGCCGATGTTGGCGATGGTGGTGAGGGTTTGCATGGATGTTCAGTTTACGACGAGGGGAGGGGCGGGAGGAGAACGCGAAGGCGCGGAGGACGCTAAGGTTCGCGACGGGAGCGGTCGGTTTTTTTGTTGACAGTGGGTTTGTGGAGGCATTGAATAGTGAAAGGCCTCCAGCCGGCTGCATACCGAACTGGAGGGTTGTTGTTAGAGCAACAGCTTTACTGTGGTTACCGCAGCAAGCAGGATTGCGATGACGATCGCGAGTAACAAGTTACCCGAGATTGATATCGATCCTTGCGCTTTGGCTTGTCCAAGTCTTGCCATGGCACTAGTCTCCTTTCTTTACGGAACGCCCCGGAGCGTCAACTCCGGGGCGTTCTCTATTCGCGTGAGCGAACTTTGGACGTGCCGGATTTTGCTCTGCGCGCTGCAACCTGAAAGAAGACGCGTAAGTATCGCACCTTTGGCGTTCCCGTTTTGGGACGGCTAGATAGTGGCCAGCATGGCGGCCAACAGGGTGGTGCGGGGGGTGATGTGGGCGGTTTCGATGTGCTCGTGGGAGGCGTGGGCTCCGGTGCCTACTGCGCCCATGCCGTCGAGGGTGGGGACGCCGAGGGCGGCGGTGAAGTTGCCGTCGGAGCCGCCACCGGTGGAGGCTTCTTCGAGGTTCAGGCCTAGTTCTGCGGCTACTTTGCGGGCTTGTTTGAAGAGGGCGACCGTGCCGGGTTTGCGCTCCATGGGGGGGCGGTTGATGCCTCCGGTGACTTCTAGTTTGCAGGCAGGGTCGGTGGTGCGGAGGGTGCGGATGAGGCGTTCTACCGTGCGGGCGTCGGAGGATTTTGCTATGCGGGCGTCTACCTGGGCGGTGCACTCGGCGGCGATGACGTTGGAGCGGGTTCCGCCGTTGATGACGCCTACGTTGAGGGTGCGGCCGCGGGCGAGGTCCGTGAAGTTGGAGATGGTCTGGGTGAGGCGGGCCATTTCGAGGACGGCGGAGTGGCCGGTGGTGAAGTCGACGCCGGCGTGGGCTCCGATGCCGGTGACGCGGAGGTCGAAGTGGCCGACGCCTTTGCGAGCGGTTTTGTAGGCGAGGCCCTGGGCGGGTTCGAGGACGAAGACGGCGGCGCAGGTTTGGGCGAGGCGCTCGGTGACGGGGCGGGAGATGGGGCTGCCGATTTCTTCATCGGAGTTGAGGAGGAGGGTAATGGGGCGTGACTCTCCGAGGGAGTTTAGGATGCGGATGGCTTCGACGGCCATGAGGACGCCAATCTTCATGTCGAGGATGCCGGGGCCGTAGATTTTGTCGTCCGACTCTTTCCAAGGCATGCGGGCCAAGGTGCCGAGGGGCCAGACTGTGTCGAGGTGTCCGAGGAGGAGGATGCGGGGGCGCTTGCTCCGGGTGGGGCCGAAGCGGAGTTCGAGGACGTCGCCGAACTGGCGCTGCTTGTGGCGCTTGATGGTGCCGTTGAGGGCTGGAATCCAGGAGGCTACGAGATCGTTGGCGCGGTCTACGGCGGCTTTGTCGTCCGAGGGGGATTCTACTTCTACGAGCTGGCGGAGATGCTTGAGGAAGGTGGGTTGGTTGGACTCTACGGCTCGGCGGATGGCTTGGATTTCCATTGGGATAGGGTAGCGGAACGATGGTGCTGCGGCCAGCTCAACGCCGCTTTCACGCAGTTCTGGTGACAAGGATTCGTGTGATCTCTACAATTGCGCAGTCTTCAAACTACCCAAGCAGCGTGCTTGCAGGAGCTTGCCTATGCCCCGCCCTCTTTATCTGCTCATGCTATGCATCCTGCGCTTCGCCGTGAAGGATCAGGCCCAGAACCCACCGACGAGCCGAACGCACGGGTCGATGACTCCAGGTGTGGATCCTCGCGTTGAGATATCGCTTCGCCAAGGTTGGCGCTTTAGACTCGGTCCGGAATCTGGGACGGAACTCCAGGCTGAACCCGATGCGACGTGGGCGACCGTCAGCGTGCCGCACACTTGGAACCGGGTGGGCTACTACGTGGACGCACCTGCCTCTCACATTAACACTGCGCAGAACGTTGTCACCACGCAGGGTGTCGGTTGGTACAAGCTCGTCTTCACACCGCCAGCGAACGTGGACGGAATGGAGAGTTTTTTGCAGTTCGACGCTGCAAGCCGTATCGCCACCGTATGGCTGAACGGAACCTTGCTGGGCTCACATAAAGGCAGCTTCTCGCGGTTTCGGCTGAACAGCACGGCAGCGCTGAAGCCGGGGCAGACGAACACGCTGACGGTGAAGGTGGACAACACAAAGCCCGTGCTGGGAAGCTCGACTGCGGACGTGTTGCCGCTTACGGGAGACTTCTTCGTTTATGGCGGTTTGTATCGTCCGGTAAGCCTTATCTTCACGAAGAAGATGCACCTTGACTTGATGGACTATGGCTCGTCGGGAGTGTATGCGAAGACGACGTCCGTTACGCCCGCGGGGGCGCAGGTGCAGGTTCGCGCGCGAGTGCGCAACGATAGTGAACAGAGTGGCGGTCTTGTGGTGCGGACCCTGCTGGTCGACGCGCAGGGTAAGGTGGCCGGACAGCAGGAGCAGACCGTTACGGCGGCTCCGGCGAGCGTGGCGGAGAGCACCGTGGATGTGGCTGTCCCGCATCCGCATCTCTGGCAGGGCGTGGAAGATCCTTATCTCTACCACCTGGTGGTGGAACTTTCGCACGGCTCGTCCGTGGTCGACCGAGTTACTTTCCCCTTCGGCATCCGGCAGGTTCGGTTCGATCCGGATAACGGGCTGTTTCTCAACGGGAAGCACGTTGCGGTGCATGGGGTTGGCTATCACCAGGATCGCGAAGGCAAGGGATGGGCGTCGGAACCGGCGGACGTAGCGGCCGACGAAGCGACCATGCGGGAGATGGGGGTGACCGGCATACGGCTTACGCATTATCAGCATGGCCAACCGATCCATGACCTGGCGGACCGCGACGGCCTCGTGGTCTGGGACGAGATACCTCTCGTAAGTCAGTGGACTCTCGGCGATCATTCTGAAGCGACACCGGCGCTGCGGGAGAACGCCCGCCAGCAACTGCACGAGTTGATCGCGCAGGACTTCAACCATCCTTCCGTCGTGACATGGTCGATCGGCAACGAGATCGACTTCGGTAACGGCATCCCGGGATTCGTCGGCAACAATGGCGGCGCTCTTCCAGACCCGCTTCCCCTGCTGAAGGAGCTGAACCAGCTTGCCCATGAACTCGACCCCGCCCGGCCTACAACGCTGGCGACGTGCTGCGAGCAACACCCTCTCACTCCGGGCGGCAAGGTGCCCATCACCGGTGCCGTCACCGACCTCTCCGGGGCCAACCGTTACTTTGGCTGGTATTACGACAAGCCGTCTGACTTGTCTCCGCATCTCGATTCGCTGCACCGCGGTCGGCCGACGCAGCCCATGGCCGTAACCGAGTACGGTGCGGGCGGGGCTGTCTCGCTGCACTCTGATAATGCGCTGGGTGGAGCTGAGTCTCGCAACCGGCCCCAGGCGGAAGAGTACGAGTCCTATATTCACGAACAGAACTGGGCGACGCTGCGGAGCAAGCCTTATCTATGGGGAACGTTTCTGTGGAACTCCTTCGACTTCGGAAGCACGACTCGCAGCGAAGGCAATGCCCAGGACATCAACACCAAGGGCATTGTGACGTTCGACCATAAGTACAGGAAGGATGCCTACTTCTTTTACAAAGCTAACTGGACGGCGACGCCTACGGTTCACATCAACTCCAGCCTGTATAAGGAGCGAGCTTATCGGGTGGCCGATGTGCGGGTGTACAGCAACGCGGAGAAGACTTCGCTGAAGGTGAATGGAAAGACGATCGGAACGTTGGCCGCTTGCCCGGACCGCATCTGTGTCTGGAATGGCGTCGTCTTGAGTGCCGGGGCGAACAATATCATCGCGACTGGCTCGTTCGCGAAGGGTGCTGTTGAGGACAAGGTGCAGTGGCATCTTTCGGACACTGCCGCGAAGAGCACGTTTATCGATTGCGGCGCTCTGGTTGCAGGGGCAAGCGGTGGGAAACAGTTTGGGTCGGATACGTTCTTTGAAGGCGGAACGGCGGAGGTTATATCGGGCTCCGGAGGTGGTCGTGGACGGGCACCGGCTCCGGCCGTAATTGCGGGAACCAGCAGTCCGGAGATAGCTGCCAGCTATCGTGCCGGATCTTTCAGCTATCGCATCCCCGCGGCTGACGGACCGCACGGCGTGGTCCTGACGTTTGTGGAGCCGATGCTACATCCCGGCGACCGCGTTTTCAGTGTTCTTGCAAATGGTCAGAAGGTTGTGAGCGACCTGGACGTGGCAGCCGCCGCTAAGGGTGCGCTGATCGCTTATCAACAGCGCTTTGAAGTGACTGCGAGGGATGGCGTGGTGACTCTTGAGTTCAAGCCGACCCAAGGAGAGGCGATTGTTTCTGCGATAGAGGTGCAATAGCGTCGCAAGGGGGCCAGGTCTGGGCCACCTTGTGGCGCTGATTTGCGCCACGTCGAGGGCCGTAGATTTTGCCGTTGGCTCCGCGCCAGGGCACTCTTGCGAGGGTGCCGAGGGGCCAACGGTGTCGAAGTGTCCGAGGAGGAGGATGCGGGGGGCGCTTGCTGCGGGTGCGGCCGAAACGGAGTTCGAGGACGTCCCCGAACTGGCGCTGCTTGTGGCGTTTGATGGTGCCGTTGAGGGCTGGTATCGAGGAGGCTACCAGATCGTTGGCGCGCTCGACGGCGACCTAGTCGTCAGAGGGGATTCTACTTCTACGAGCTGGCGGAGATGCTTGAGAAAGGTTAGTTGGTTGGACTCTATGGCTCCCTGGATGCCGTGGATTTGCGTTTGGGATAGGGTAGCGTGTGGCGAGCGACAATTGGAACGGAAATTACGGTGTGGAGGCTCAGGCTACAGCGAGGTGGTCGATGGCTAGTACGGTGATGTCATCCGTTTGGCCAAAGAGTTGTGCGGCTTTTGCTACGGCGCCTGCACTCTCATGAGCCAGGGCCGCTGTGCGCTCGAATCCGAAGAGTTGGCCGGACTTGGGATGGGTGGCTTCGATGACGCCGTCCGAAGCGAAGAGCAGCCGGGAGCCTGGTGGCATGACTTCGGTGAGCTCTTCGTAGTGTGCTTCTGGGAGAAGGCCTAACGGCAGGCCCGGTTCTGCCTCAAGCTCCCGGCCATCCAGATAGGGGGCGGGATTGCCGGCGTTGGCGAGGGTGAGCGACCCGCCTGTTCCGAGCAGAGCGGCGCAGCAGGTCGCAAATCCTTCAATGTGCCCATAAACGGTCAGGTTGAGATTTCGCAGGACTGCGGACGGTGTGCGAGAGCTTTCATTTCGCAGTGCACCCAGGATGGCCGATACAGTCATTGCGGCGCGCAGGCCCTTACCGCTGACGTCGCCGAAGATTACGAGGAGCGAGCCGTCCACTCCGGGAGAGACATAGTAGAAATCTCCTCCCACTTCGCTGGCTGGGATATAAGCCGTCTCGACGAGGAACCCTGGCGTGGGGAGGGCGGTACTGTCCAGAAGCAGTTGTTGGACGGTTCTAGCGGCGTGCAGTTCGCCGGCGGTAATGCCACGCTCCCGCGCGATCCGCATTGTGCGGAGTACCAGAACAATCAGCAGGGTAAGGCAGAGGAAGATGCGTGACACTTCGAACCATTTCACCGAGAAAGTTGTGATGGGAATGGTCGCCCGGCGTAAATCCGGCGCGAAGTTCAGCATCGAAAGGAGGCCGGTGAACGAAAATCCTCCTTCTACAAGCAGCGGGATCGACAGCAGGGAAGCTTCACGGCTGCGGCGCCTGATGGCGAACCAAAGGGTGAAAATAGCCAGCCCGAGGATGGGCAGATCGCGTACGAGTTCAAAGGCATTCCCGAGGGCGGCGCTCAGCATTGGCGGAGCGGGATAGCCGTACATTGCAAATACTCCAGCGAGGCACCATGCAAGGCAGGTCGCACCGGTGAACCAATAGAGGACGCGCAGGAGAGTAGTCAGTCGGCCTCGAAGCATCGCCCGCACGAGTTCCAGCAAGAGAAGGCTGATCAGGGGATCGGTAGACGACAGCAGGACGAACGCCGGGTTTGACTGCCAGTCTGCTACGTTGCCGGCTGTGTAGAACGCATCCGCGGCAAGATACGCGGTTACGAGGAGGACCAAGGAGATGTATTCCCGTTCGTCGCGCATAGCTAACGCGAGCGATAAGGCCAGCAGAAGGACGAACGCTTCCACACCGATCTGGACGCCATTGGAGGTGAAGTAACGGAAAGAGAGCAGCGATTTTTCCGTTTTCAGGACGGATGCTGGACCGAGAATGAGAACGGTGTCGCTGGAGAGCGGATGGCGGCTGGGAGCGCCTGCCGCAGCACGGATCGCTATGGTGAGGTCTCCGTTACGGAGGGCGGCATCCGGAACCAGGCACGTGCGGCGTGAATCGACGAAACGGCCCCATCCGGGTCCGTGCTTTCCCCAGGTATCGACAAGTGTGCCGTTGACGAAGAGTTGTTCTGCGGTGTGGAAATGGAGGAGAGACAGGGCGAGGTCACGGGATGCTGCAGGCACTCGGACATGCGTGCGGTACCAGACGATCTGAAAGGTGTTTCGGGTGAGGGGGAGATCGGGTTTTCCGGGTTGAAATGCGGACCAACTATCGTCGTTGAATTTTGGATCGGCAAAGTGCGGATCATCGCCAATCTGAAATCGCCAGTGGGGCGGGATCACTGTTTCTTCGACGGCTGGCAGAACGTCGAGGGTCGCTGGCATCGATTGAGCAGAGGGATTCGCGAGGGATTGTTTCGCTGCAGCCTGGGAGGTCTGCGCGACCAATCCAGTGAACAGGAGACTGTGAGTCACCAGAATTTGCAGCAGCATTCTTCCCAAAATGAAAGCCTTTCCGGACTTGCTGCCTCAGCAACACTACTATCAGCGCTTGATTACGAATTTATGGTACTCGGACAGCCGGTGGTTGTGATCAGGTGGGCGTTGCGGTTGCGGCCGAAAAGAGTCTTTGACGGGGACTCGAAGCTCTCAGACTACAGCTGGAATGTGGCTTATTTGCCACAGTCATGGGACTGTAATCCGGGATAGGCTGGTGTCCGGCTTTGATTTGGGAGCCTGAGGAGTTGCTTGGCTGCTGAGCCGCAGTTCGAGAGAACGATACTTTTTCCTTTGGATTTTGAGGGGATCGGCCTGCACTCCGGCGCCGAAGTGACGCTGCGCCTGGTGCCCGCGCCGGCTGGGTCGGGGATTGTGTTTCGGCGGACCGATCTCGATAACTTCGAAATTCCTGCTACCGGGCGAAATGTGGCCAAGGTGAGCTATGCGACCAGCCTGATGCGGCAGGGTGTGCTGATTTCTACTACCGAACATCTGCTTTCGGCGCTGATTGGGTTGGGGGTGGACAACGTCATCGTGGAAGTCGACAACCTGGAGGTGCCGATTCTGGATGGAAGCGCGAAGCCTTATGTGGATGCGATCCTGGGCGCGGGGATGAAGCAGCAGCGGCGGAAGCGGGAGTACATCAAGATTTTGAAAGAACTTGAGGTGCGCGAGGGGACCAAGTTTATCGGGGTGTATCCGGGAGATGGCTATGGGATTCACTACACGATTGATTTTCCGGACCCGATTGGGCATGAGACGTTTATTGGCGACCTGGAGGCGGGGGCTTATGCGGAGTTGATTGCGCCGGCTCGGACGTTTGGGTTTCGCGAGGATGAGCCGATGCTTCGGGATATGGGGCTGATTCGCGGGGCGACTGACCAGTGCGCCATCATTATTGGCAAGGGCGAAGTGCAGAATGGGCCGCTGCGGTTTCAGGATGAGTTTGTGCGGCATAAGGTGCTGGATTTGATTGGAGATTTGGCGCTGGCGGGGCGGAGGATCTGGGGGAATGTGGTGGCCGAGAGGGCGGGTCATGCGATGCATACGGCTCTGGTGCAAAGGTTGATGCGGGATCGGTCGGCGTGGGTGCTGGCTAATCGGTATGAGGATGAGGACGTGCCGGAAAAGAAGGCGGCGGGGATACGGGTGGGTTCGCTGGTGGCTTCGCAGGCGTGAGGCGGCTCCTGGTTACGCTCAGAGTTTCGAGTTTTGAGTGGCGAGTTTCGAGTGAGCTGCCATGACTGCGGCCGTTGCGCTGGGGTCGAATTTGCCGTCGGGGTTTGGCGGGCGCGCGGAGAATCTGCGGGAGGCTTTGCGGCGGTTGTCGTGGCTGGGGGTTGTCACGGCGGTGTCGGGGTTTTATGACACGGAGCCGGTGGGGTATGCGGATCAGCCTCGGTTCCTGAATGCGGCGGCGTTGGTGGAGACGGGGCTTGGGCCCGTGGAACTGCTGCGAGGTTTGCTGGGGATTGAGTTAGAGATGGGGCGGGATCGGGCGGCTGCTCCGGATAAGGGGCCGCGGGTGATTGACCTGGATCTGCTGCTCTATGGGGATGTGGTGATGGAGACCGCGGAGTTGACGGTGCCGCATCCGGCGATGCATGAGCGGGCGTTTGTGCTGGAGCCGCTGTCGGAGATCGCTGGGGGGATGAGGCATCCGGTGTTGCGGAAGACTGTGAGGGAGATGCTGCAAAGGGTGATGCCCACGTCCGCGGGTACGGACGCGGGCATCCCTTAGTCTGCGTTTGGTGGGTTAGAACTCGAAGCGGCCAGAGAGTTGCATGCGTCGGTACTTGTTGAGTTGTGAGCTGTATCTGCCGAGAGCGTCTCCGTCTTCCGAGCCGTTGTCGAGAGAGTGAGCATCGAAGCGTGCGGTGTTGGCTACGTTGAAAACCTCCCAGGCGAAATGAAAGAACACGCGGTCGCTGATGTGGACCATTTTGTGCAATCCTGCGTCGACATCGAAGTATCCATCGGCGCGGAACTTGTTGCGCTGGCCGGCTTCTCCGGGGTACGGGATGCGCAGGGCGTTACGGGCAGCGGTTGGGTCGTCGAAGACCTGCGGCGCACCGGCGCTGTCGATATGCTTGCGCATTTTGATGGGGGCGGTCTGCACTACGGCGCTTTCCCATTCCCAGTTGGTACCCCAGCCGAATCCATCGTAGATGGACCAGGGCAGGCCGCTGGAGGCGCGAGCGATTCCGGAGAGGTTCCAACCGCCGATCACGGAGTTGAGGAGGTGACCGGAGTTCCCTCCGAAGCGTTGGCCTCTCCCGACGGGCAGGTTGAGTACCCAGTCGGCTGTGATGAGGTGGGTGGTGTCGAAGTCGGAGAGGGCGTAACTCTTTCTGGGGTTGAAGGCATCGATGATGAAGCCGTATTGAGCGGCCGTGTTGATGGCGTTTGCTTCGGAGTCCGAGCCCATGTCCATGGATTTGGAGTAGGTGTAGCTGACGTCGAACTGAACGTTGTACTTCATGGCATGCCTGAGGATGAACTGTCCGGCGTTGTAGGCGCTGGTGCCCATGGAAGAGGTCACGTAGAGCGAGGAGTACTGGCTGTCCCAATAGCGCCCGGTGGAAGGGCAGCCGACGGTGCAATATAGATCGATATCTACCAGGGACTGGGTTTCGTTGCCCCGTCCCGGCTGGTACTCGTTCTCGTAGATGACCTGCGTGGCGGATTCGGTGGACGTCTTTGCCTGGGGGAACATGTCTTCCCAGTACTTGATTACGGGGACACTCACGGCACCCGTGTCAGCAGCTTGTGCGAGCTGGGTTGCGGCAGCGTAATAGTCGCCACCGCCGGCGGGATCAACAAGGTCGAGCGGTTGTGCGAGGTCGCGAGACTGGAGCAGGTGACGGCCGAGGCGGCCGACGTAAGCGGCTTCAAAGCTGAAACCTCCCTTGATCTCGCGTTGCCAGGAGAGGTTGAACGCCATGGAGTAAGGCGCCGGGATTCGGTCGTCGAGGCCGTTGGTGATGGCGAAGCCGGTGCCGTTGATGTCGTTGGAGGGGGTCTGCGGATAGCTGATGTTGGCAGTGGCCGCGGGGATCAGATTGGGAAGGTTGTGGAGGCCGGTGAAGCGTGGTGTGGTGTCGGCGCTGAGCGAGCTGGCGGGATTGCTGAGGGAGCTTGAGAGGCTGAAGGAACCGCGACGGCTGTAGTTTGCGACCAGACCCTGGCCGAAGTGGTCGTAGTACATTCCGAAGCCGGCCCGGATGGAGCTGCGGCCGGCGCCTCCGAAGAGTTTCGAAAGGGCACCGTCAGAGAAGCCGGGAGAGTAGGCGAGTGCGAATCGTGGAGCGAAGTTGCCCCAGTTCATCGGATAGAAAGGCTTCCCTCCGCGAAATTTGCCGGATGGCGCAAAGCTGATGTCGGGTTGAACGGTGAGGCCCTTGGCGGCGTTGGCTGCACGTGTATTGAACCAGTCGTTGATGTTGATCGTGGGCTGTACCTGCTGTCCATTGGTTTCCCAAGGGGTTTGCTGGATGGTGTGGCGCAGACCGAGGGTGAGGGTGAGATTGGACACCGGCTTGTAGGAGTCCTGAAAATAATACTCAAGCTCATTGCTGCGGAAGCTGCGCTGGACGGGTATGCCTGGGGCAAGCGAAGCCGCCGTTTTGCCGTCGGGAGCGAGGAAGTAGTTGTAGTGATTGGTTTGCTCGTCGGTGAGACCCGCAAGGGCGCTGATGGCGTAGTCGTAGAAGGTGGTGTCACCCACGTCGGGGAAACCGAACTTCACGGGGTCGAAGGTGGGCGTTGCTCCCGGCTTTCCGCTCTTGCCTGCGATTCCGGCGTTGATGAGCCAGTTGGGGTTAGCAGCGAGGGAATTGAAGGAGTTACCGGTGGTGTTGTTCGCGTAGGTGTAATGACGCCAGTTTGCGCCGACCTGGATCGTGTGTCTTCCGGCCGTCCAGGTGAAATCGTCGATGAGGTTGTGCAGGGGGACCGTTGTGGAGCTGCTGCGAGCGGAGGATTCCGGCAGGTCGAGACCACGGAAGCTGACGTAGTTGCCGTGCCCGGCCCCGGTGGTGGCATAGCTCTGATTGACGAAGCCGTACCGCAGGTTGTTGACCTTGGTGTTGGAAATGCTCCATGTGTAACTGCCCGAGATTCCTCTGGAATCACTGGTGTTCTTGGTGCTGGGGGGCTGGCCGGGCAACCACTCTGCGCCTGCGACGGAGTCATTCTGAAAACTGCCGCGGACGTAGAACCGGTGTTTATCCGATGGATTGAAATCCATGCGGCTGGTATAGAGATTGAGGATTTGCGGCAGCGGTGAGGTGAACGTGTAAGAGGCTGTGTTCAGACCGTCGCCTGACAACGCCCCGTTGGGTAGCGGGTAGGTTTTGAAAAGAGCGAGGGAGCTGGGATTGACACCCGCGCCTTCCGGGCAGGTTCCAAGGCCGCCGCAGTTAGGATCCATGGTGGCTACGTTCGCGGGAGTCAGAGTTACCGTGTTGCCATTGAGGTCGGTATAGAGGAGATTGCCAGCTCGAAATGAGGCGGTAGGGACGGTACGCGTGAATGCGGCTGACTGGCTTTCGCGATCGCCTTCGTAGCTGGCAAAGAGGAAGAGCTTGTCTCTGCGAATGGGTCCACCAACGCGAGCTCCGTAGACGTTATAGATGAGGGGCGGTGGGCGATTGGCGAGATTGGATTGAGCCTGCCCGGACTTGTTGAACCAGTCATTGGCGGTTCCTATGCTGCTGCGGTTGTAGTCGTAAACTGCGGCGTGGATGGTGTTGGTTCCGGAGCGGGTGACGAGGTTGATCTGGCCGCCGGAGGAGCGGCCGGTGTCGGCGTTGGCGTTTGAGGTGGTGACGCGGAACTCTTCGGTGGCATCGAGGCTGGTGCGGAGAGTTCCAGAGAAAGCAGTGGGGGCGACCTGATCGTTGTTGTCGAGGCCGTCGAGGGTGAGGTTGGTTTGATCGGGACGAGCTCCGCTCACTGCACCGCTGCGGCTGTCGAGGTTGTTCTGGTCGCCCAGGTACAGGACACCGGGCTGTAATGCGAGAAGGGTGGCGACTTCGCGGCCTTCGGAAGGCAACTGCATGATCTGCTGGTTGTCGATGACGTTGCCGATGGACGCGTCCGCTGTGTTGAGGGAGGCTGTGTCGGCCTGCACTTCGACGACTACGCCTTCGGCGGCGACGCCGAGCCGAGCGTTGGCGGTTGCGGGCTGCGCTACCTGCAGAGCTGTCTTGACGACATATTGGCCGAAACCGCGGGCCTTGACCGTGATGACGTAATCGCCGGGTGCCAGCTGCTGGAAGGAGTACTCGCCCTGGGCGTTTGAGGAGGTGGTGGCGTGGAAGCCGATGGTGGGATTGGCGAGTTCGACGACCGCGCCGGGAAGGGCCGCCCCGCTGGAATCGGTGACGGCCCCGCGGAGGGAGGTGGAGGCGTTCTGGGCCGGGGCCCGAAACGCAGGGAAGGCTAGGAGAAGGGAAAGGAGAAGCAGGAACGGCTTACGCATGAGGCCTCCAAAAGCGAAGTGACTCTGGTGGGGGCTCGCCGCGAGGGGCAAACCCGGGTGGTTTCCTGGGAACTGCAAAAGGGATAGCTGGACTATAGCGTCAAATCCTGGTCGGTCCAAGACAAAAATTCTCAGAAATGTCGTCGGATTGTCATATTTCAGGGACGGAGCGCGTGTTTTCTGGGATGGACGGCGGGTTGACCCCTACTGAAAGAGTAAAGATCAGGATATGAGCGTGTTGTTATCAGTTTTTATGCAACCTTTATGATACGATTGCGTCTATAACGTTGTGGACCGGCGTGGACTCCGGTTCACAACTTATCTGATCTAAGGGATCAAGGAGATACGACGATGACGCTTACTCGCTTTACTCCCCTTCGTGGTGGCTTGAATGATGTGGCTGTGTTGCAGAACCGGCTGAACTCGATTTTCCAGGACTTTACGCGGCCTTCGGGCGAGTTTCAGCCCGCCTCTGAGTCGCTGGCGGCAGGAAACTTTGTTCCGGCGGTGGATGTCTATGAGGACGCACATAAGCTGGTGCTGAAGCTGGAAGTTCCGGGAATTCCGAAGGACGCGCTGGATATTCGCGTCGAGGGCCGAACGCTGTCGGTCAAGGGCGAGCGCCGGTTCGAGAACGAGGAGAAGGAAGAGAACTTCCACCGGATCGAGCGGCGGTTTGGGAGCTTTGTGCGTAGCTTTACGCTGCCGAATACGGTGGACGTGGAGAACGTCGAGGCGCAGGCTGTCGATGGCGTGTTGAGCATTTCGCTTCAGAAGAAGCCGGAAGCCAAGCCGAAGCAGATCCAGGTGAAGGTTGGGTCGGCGGCAGAGCAGGGACCGAGGCAGGTTGAGGCTCAGGCGGCGTAAGCAAGGTTTCAGGTTCCAGGGCCCAGGGGCCAAAATGCAAAGGGCGGAGTCGACTTGCGGGTCGCTTCGCCCTTTCGTCTAGCTCCGAGTTTCGTCGCCTTCGTTTGTTTTGGTCCAGGTTTTGGCGTCGTCGGTTGATTCGAATTGTTCGAAGTGGATGGCGTCAGGGCCTTT
>CAZZYB010000041.1:0-15502 GCA_964658125.1 uncultured Acetobacteraceae bacterium
CGCGGATTTTTGTGAAGTCTGGCGATGCCGTGAAAGCCGGGCAGGTATTGATGCAGATCGATCCGCTGAAGCAGGTTGCTACTGTGCAGGCTCAGCAAGGCACCGAGCAGCAGCAGCGCGCGGTGTATCAATATAACCAGGCTGACGTGGCTCGGCAGAAGGCGCTGTTCGATGCGGGGATCATTTCGAAGCAGGCGTATGACCAGTCGGTGCAGTCGTTTCAGAATTCGCAGGGAGCGCTGTCTTCGGCGAGCGCGCTGACCAATACGCAGCGGCAGCAACTGGCTTACTACCAGATTCGTGCGCCGTTCGCGGGGATTGTCGGGGACATTCCGGTGCACCTGGGCGATTATGTTTCGCAGACCACGCAGCTGACGACTGTGGATGAGAACAAGGATCTTGAGGCTTATATCTACCTGCCGACGGAACGCGCGGCGCAGGTGCATAACGGCATGGCCGTGGAGATTCTGGATACCGCCGGCAAGGTAATGACGAAGTCTACTGTGGATTTCGTTTCGCCGCAGGTGGATAACGGGCTGCAGTCGGTGCTGGCGAAGGCGCCGATCCCAACGAGTGCGGCGGTGCGCAATGGCCAACTGGTGAATGCGCGGGTGACGTTCTCGACGAGTCCGAAACCGACCGTGCCGGTGCTGGCGGTGACGCGGATTGGTGGACAGACGTTTGTCTACGTGGCGGCGCCGAAGGGCAACGGGTTTGTAGCCCATCAGGCGGCCGTCGATCTTGGCGACATTTCGGGCAACGCTTATCCGGTGAACTCTGGGTTGAAGCCGGGTGATCGGGTGATTCTTTCCGGGATCCAGTTCCTGCAAGAAGGTGTTCCGGTGCAGCCGCTGGGGCCGCAACCCGGGCATTAGGTTTTCAATTTTGAGTTACGAGCTTGTAGCGCTTAGCGGTGTGGGTTCCTGGACGAAAGGTTATTACTTTGGTTGAATTTTTTATACGCCGTCCTATTTTCGCGACAGTATGCGCGCTGCTGATTGTGCTGGCTGGCGCTGTGTCGATGCCGTCGATTCCGATCTCGCTTTATCCGCAACTTGCCCCTCCGCAGGTCGTGGTGAGCTGTAATTATGTCGGCGCGAACTCGCAGGACGTGGAGTCGGCTGTGACGACGATCCTGGAGCAGGCGATCAACGGCGTCGAGGGCATGCGGTACATGTCGTCGACGAGTTCGAACGATGGAACGTCGTCGATTACGGTGACGTTCAACACGGGCTACGACCTGGATATCGCGGCAGTCGACGTGCAGAACCGCGTGGCTACGGCGCAGGGCCGTCTGCCTGCGGTGGTGAAGAACACGGGTATTTCGATTACGAAGTCGAATCCGAATTTTGTGCTGGCGGCTGGATTTATTTCGCCCGATCATTCGTTGTCGCAGGCGTTTATTTCGAACTATCTCGATGTGTATGTCGCTGATGCTTTGCGGCGCGTGGCCGGGGTCGGCAACGTCGTTATTTTCGGTGAGCGCAAGTATGCGATGCGGTTGTGGCTGGACCCGGTGAAGCTGGCGGCGCGCAAGCTGACGGCGCTCGACGTAACGAATGCGCTAAGCGAACAGAACGTCGAGGTAGCGGCCGGGCAGGTGGGACAGCAGCCCTCGGATGAGAAGCAGCAATACCAGATGGCGGTTCGCGTTTCAGGGCGGTTCAACGATCCGAAGCAGTTCGAAAACATCATCATCAAGTCGAGCGCGGCTACGTCGTCGACGCAGGCGAGCGCGACCAATGGGTCGGGGCTGGTGCTGTTCAAGGACATTGGGCGCGCGGAGCTGGGCGCTGAGAATTACAACACGAATTTGAAGTTCAACGCCAAGGAGTTTGGCGGCGGCGATGCGATCGGCATTGGCATTCAGCAGCTTTCGAATGCGAATGCTCTGGATGTGGAGAAGAAGTGCCTGGCGGTGCTGGACGAGCTCAAGAAGTCCTACCCGCCGGGGATGCAAGGGATTGTAGCGGTTGATACGACGCGCGTGGTTTCGGACTCGATCCGCGAAGTCGAGTTCACGATTGGCGAAGCGATCATCATCGTCATCATCGTGATCTTCCTGTTTCTGCAGGACTGGCGAGCGACGATTATTCCGGCGGTGACGATTCCGGTGTCGCTGATTGGAACGTTTGCGTTCATCAAGATTTTCGGGTTCTCGATTAATTCGCTGACGCTGTTTGGGATTACGCTGGCGACGGGGCTGGTGGTGGACGATGCGATCGTCGTGATTGAGAACGTGCAGCGGCATATTGAAGAAGGTGTTGCCGATGCGCATGAGGCTACATCGATCGCGATGAACGAAGTGACGAGCGCGGTTATTGCGACGTCGCTGGTGCTGATTTCGGTGTTTGTTCCGGTGAGCTTCTTTCCGGGAACGACGGGCATTCTGTACAAGCAGTTTTCGCTGACGATTGCGTTCTCGATTGCGATCTCGGCGTTCAATGCGCTGACGCTATCGCCTGCGCTGGCGGCGATCCTGTTGAGGAAAGAGCAGCATAAGACCGGGTTGCTGGGAGCGGTGCTGAACCCTATCGACAAGGGGATCAAGAAGCTGATTGCGTGGTATGCGATCGCCGTTACCTGGGTTGTGCGGGTGCGGTATGCGGTGCTGGTGATCTTCTTTGCGGGGCTGGCAGGGACGGTGTACATGTATACGCATGTACCGACGGCTTTCGTTCCTCAGGAAGACCAGGGATATTTTCTGATTATTATTCAGACGCCTCCGGGAGCTTCGCTTTCGTATACGTCGGAGTTCGCGGACCGCGTGGCGGCTAAGGTGCGCGACAACAACGATGTGTTCGGCACGTTTTCGGTGATGGGATTCTCGCTGGCAGGCGGATCTTCGCCGAACTCGGGATTGATTTTTGCACCGCTGAAGGCTGTCGATGAGCGGACCAAGCTGGGCAAGGGACATGACGCGCACGCTATTGTGACGGCGGTTGCGCCGCAGTTGTTTGCGGTCCCGGGCGGCATCGCGTTTGCGGCGGAGCCACCGGCGATTGCAGGTATTGGAACTGTTGGCGGGTTCCAGTTCATCCTGCAGGATGGCGGGCGGAATACGTTTGGGGACATCGACCGCATTGCGCACACGATGGTGGGAGCGGCGCGCGGTCCCGGTGCCGGAGTCGTGAATTTGAATACGACGTTTACGGCCAACGACCCGCAACAACTGGTGACGATCGATCGCCAGAAGGCGAAGGCGCTGGGCGTTTCGCTGTCGCAGATTACGACGGCTATCGGGACGTTCATGGGGTCGAGCTACATCAACGATTTCGACTTCAATAACCGGTCGTATCGTGTGTATGTGCAGGCCGACGCGAGCTTCCGCGAAAGCGCGAGCGACCTGCGCTCGTATTACGTGCGGTCCGATGCCGGCGAGATGATTCCGCTGGACAACCTGGTGGTAACGAGCGAGGTTTCCGGGCCGCAGGTAATCAATCACTACAACCTTTTCCGGTCGGCTGAAATTGATGGATCGCCGGCAGCGGGGCTGAGCTCGGGGCAGGGTCTCGACAACATGGAGGCGCTGTTCAACAAGAACAAGCTGCCGGGGATGACGTTCTCGTGGACGGGACTGTCGCTGGAGGAGAAGGAGTCGGCCGGTAAGGCGATCCTTATTTTCGGGCTGGGTCTGCTGGTCGTCTACCTGACGCTGTCGGCGCAGTACGAGAGCTTTTCGCTGCCGTTCATTATTTTGCTGGCGGTGCCGACGGCGATCCTGGGCGCGCTGTCGCTGATCTCGCTGCGCGGGTTGAACGATGACGTGTATGTGCAGATCGGTATGGTGATGCTGATCGGGTTGTCGGCCAAGAACTCGATTTTGATTGTGGAGTTTGCGGAGCAGCAGATGGGGATGGGTAAGTCGATCATCGATGCGGCGATTATTGCTGCTGAGTTGCGGCTGCGGCCGATCCTGATGACCAGCTTTGCGTTCATCCTGGGTGTGCTGCCGCTTTACTTTGCTACGGGAGCGGGAGCTTACGGGCGGCACTCGGTGGGTACGGCGGTCGTGGGAGGGATGTTGCTTTCTACCGTGCTGAATTTGTTCTTTATCCCGGTGCTGTATGTGATTTTGAAGACGCTGCTGGGAAGGTTTTCAAAGACGAAGCCGGCACCTCCGGCTGCGCCTGAAACTGCTCACGCGGCGTGAGGCGGGTTACAACGAAAAGGGTGAACAGGCTCTGGCCTGTTCACCCTTTTGTTGTTCTGCGGAAAGTTTCTAGCTGCCTTGAAGCTGGCTGTTGGGTCCGCCACCCATGCGTACCGCTTGGAGAAGCGGGGTGAATGTGAGCGTGGTCGATTTGATAGGTGGAAAGTGGGGGTGAGCGTCAGGGCCGTTAGCGACCGCCACGATGTAGCTGCCAGCGTGAGATGTAGTGAATGTAAAGGTGAGAGGATTGCCAGGAACGAGAGCCATCGACGCGCCCGGCGAAGGCGATAGAAGAGACTGGCAATCGTGCGAGAAGAAGAGAGTGACGGGACCCTCTGAGGCTGTCACGGTGAGCGTTGCGCCCTGGACAATGGGAACATCGCTGGGATGAGGGAAGAGGCTTGAGTCAATCGTGACATCGGTTTGCGTCATGGCGAAACCTTATTCGACTTTTCTGCCAGTGTCTACAACGATTTTCCGATTGGTCTTAGCTTTTGCGAGGGCGACCTGAAAAGAGACGTCGGCGCGCAAGGAGGCGAGCTCGGGGCTGCGATCGAATTCGGTGGCGTCGTATCCGTGCGCGAGGGCTAGAGCGATGAGCGGGATGGCCTTGTCGCGTTGGCCGAGAAGCTCGTAGGCTTCGCCGGCGCGGTAGGCAATAAAAGGGTCTTCCGGGCTGCGTGCCAATGCTTTTCGAATGAGGGGAAGACTGTGGCCCACGTCGGTCCGTGATGCGTAATAGTCTCCCAATGCGACGAGCAGGAAGCTGTCGTCGGGAGTCTTGGCCCTTTGCTGTTCGGCGAGAGCGATGGCCTTGTCGTAGGCCTGGGCTGCTTTATCGTGCGCTCCACTCCATTGATAAGCGCTGGCGAGATTACCCCAGTAGTCATGCACGTTGGTATCCAACGTGATGGCTTTCTGGTCCATTTCGATCGCATCGTTGTACTTGCCCTGGAGCATCATGGCATTGGCGAGCGTGCTGTAGTTGGCCGCTGTGGGGGCCATCTTCACGGCTTTTTGCAACTGTTCGCGGGCGTCGTCGAGCTTGCCTAGATGGATATCGGCGACACCGAGGTTTGCGATGGCGTTGACGTTGTCGGGGTCGATTTCAATGGCACGCTGCCAGCTTCCGGCGGCGGCGTTGGCGTCGCCCTGGGCAAAGGTGAAGTTTCCCATTTTGACCTGCCAGCGGGAGTCATCGGGTTTCAGGTCGATGGCTTTCTGGAGGGTGGCGATGGCGTCGGCGGTGCGGCCCTGGGCCTGGTAGGCGTCGGCCATGGCGGCGAAGGCTTCGTCGGCACCGTTGCCGGTCGGGTTGAGCTTGATGGCGGTCTGGGCGTGCTCCATGGCCTGCGAAGTGCGGCCTTCGGCGGCTTCCATGCGGGCGAGCGTGACGTAGGGAGCCGCGAGGTTCTTGTCCATCTCGCGGGCTTTGTTGGTGGCCGTTTTGGCGAGCTCGAGGAATTTCGCGTCGTGGGTTAGGCGGTACTGGGTGTAGTAGGCGGCCCCGAGGCCGGCTTCGGCGAGGGCGGAGTTGGAGTCCTGCTGGAGGAGGTCCTGGAAGCCCTTAATGGCGTCGGTGACGTTGGACGGCTTGTAGGGTTTCTGGAGCAGGGTGGAGGCTTTGACGAAGTCGTCGTCAGTGTCCGGGGCGTCGATTTTGGGAGGCTCGGGAGTGCCGGGCACCGCTATTTTGGTTCTTGGTTTGCTGTCAGAGGATTTGAAGATGCCCTTGCCGAAGATGACGACGACGGCGAAGATGGCCCACTTCCACTTGCGGGGGAGACTGATGAACCAGGGGAGAACGCCGTAGGCATTGGCCCATGTTGGGATGGCAATGGCGGGGGCCGGAGGCGGTGGAGGTGGCGGGGGTGGCGGGGGTGGAGGACCGAAGACACTCTGAAACGCAGGCGGAAGTGAGGGGGCGGCGGGGGCGCCTGTGCCGAGACATTCGTTGAGGGATTCGGCGAGGAGACCGGCGCTGGCGAAACGCTTCGAGGGATCGAGCTCCATGGCGATGCGGACGGTGCGGAGGAAGGGCTCGGGGAGGTCGGAGCGAAGGTCCATGAGCGGCGTGCGGTTGGCGAGGGCTGCGCGGGCCTGGTTGGCGGTGAGGCCGGTGAGGCGGGCGGGGTACTCGGCTATAACGAGGTAGTAGAGCAGAACGCCGATGGCGTAAATGTCCGAGCAGACAGTGGCGGGACTGCCGTCGAAGAGCTCGGGGGCCATGTAGTTGGGGGTGCCGGCGATCTGGTTGCCGAGATGGCGCTCGCCGGCGCTCAGGCCGAAGTCCATGAGGAGGATGCGGCCGCCTTCTTCGCGCATGACGTTTTCGGCCTTGATGTCGCGGTGGAGCAGACCGGCGCGGTGGACGGCGGAGAGGGCTCGGCTGACGTCGATGCCGATGAGCGCGGCTTCGCGGTAGCCGAAGGGGCCCTGCGCGGAGAGGAGGGCGGAGAGGGTTTTGCCCTTGATGAAGTCGGTCCAGAAGCCTACGCGGTCGTCGTGGCGATCGATGCCGTAGACGTGCACGATGTTGGGATGGAGGACCGAGGCCATGGCGCGGGCTTCGCGGAGCATGGACTTGTACTCTTCTTCGCCGCTGACGGCTCCCGGGAGAAGGAGCTTGAGGGCTACTTCGCGCTCGAGGTTGGGATCCCAGGCGCGGTAGACTTCGCCGAAGCCGCCGGAGCCGACGCGGGCCAGGAGGCGGAACGGGCCCCATTCGTCACGAACGGCGGGGACTCCCGGAGCGCGTGAGGGGGAGTCGCCTAGCGGAAGTGTGGGGTCGTCATGCATGGGTATAAACAGGGTTCATCAAACTGGAAGATATTGCAACGTAGCGGGGGCGAAATCACGCTCAAGCTCGGGGATTCTGCTGACACGCAGTACAGTGATGTCGTCGTTCTGACCGAATCCGCGCGCGGCGTTGACTTGTTCGAGCGCGCTTCGCATGCTCATGGCCCGGGTGCGCTCAAAGCCGAAGAGCTCTTTGCTCTCGACATGCATCGCTTCCACTATACCGTCGGAGACAAAGGTCAACACGTCTCCTGCACGCAGCATGAGCGTGTGATTCTGATAGGACACCTCTTCCACCATGCCGAGCGGGAGGGCGCCGGGTAGATCGACTTCCTCGCCATTGAGGTAGGGTGCCGGATTGGCAGCGTTGGCAAGGACGGCGGCGCCATCGGGGAGCAAGTGGAGCGCGGCACAGGTCGCAAAGCCGCTGTTCATACGGCCGTACACACGGCGGTTTAGGGTGGCCAGAAGTGTGGCGGGATCGGAGGTGTGGGCGGCCTCTGTGCGGATGGCTCCGACGAGAAGTGCCACGAGCATTGCGGCGGGCATTCCCTTGCCTGAAACGTCTCCGGTGACGAGCAGGAGGCCGCCGGCGGAGGTGGGAATGACCTGGTAGAAGTCACCGCCGACTTCCGCGGCGGGCAGGTACTCCGCTTCCACCAGGAAACCTTCAAGGCTGGTGTTCGGCTCCGGCAACAGAACCTGTTGGACGACGCGGGCGGCTTCGAGCTCTGCGGCGGTGCGGGCCTGATCGCGGCTGACGCGCAGAAAGCGCGAGAGGAGGACGGCACCGATGGCGAGTAGGTAGAGCAGTTGGCAGAAGTCCCACAGGAGGACGGTGACCGGACCGATCTTCAAAAGCGGCTGCACCGACCAGCCGAGGCCGAAGATGATGGAAAAGTCCTGTGCGTTGAACGTCAGGGCGCCTAAAGCCGAAAGCAGCCAGGGGATGACGAGGATTCCTGCCTCGCGGCTTCCCTGCCTCCACCAGACGACCAACATAACGCCCAGCAGGCAGACGCCGGGGAAGATGAGGCTGTTCTCGACGATGTCGAAGCTGCCGAACGGAATGATGGCAAGCCAATAACCGGGGTCGAGGATGAAGGGAGCGACGATCAGCAGGCCCTCATACATTCTGACTACCCGGCCGGGACGCTTGCCGGTAAAGACGTAGGCGAACTCCAACTGGGCGACGACCCAGAAGTAGCTGGCAGGATCGCCGAAGATAGCGTTGACGGACGCTGGGATAAGGCCCCCTAATTGCGCGTCCATGACTCCGTTGTCCAGCCCGCAGAAGATCAGTGTCAGTCCAAGCCACAAATACTCCCGGTGCATGCGCTGCTTGAGAAAAAGGACAAGCAGCAACGCGCCAAAAACGAGGGAGAGGAAATACACGGCCACGGCGAAGATCTGAGTGTTCAAACGGCCGCCCGTCTCGGCGTCCCGGGCCCATTCCACCCCGGTGAGATCTCCCATCAGCGCTGCGATGAGATCGCCTCCGCTTCCGAACTCCTTGTTGTAGGAGTGGGCGCGAACGGCGATGAGAACGTCTCCAGTGGAAGCATTGGTGGGAATGGTGTAGAGCGCGAAAGCGTCCGGCTTCCAGAAGAAAGATGGCCGAATGGCCGGGCCTGTGCGCTCTCCATTGACGTAGACTTCGAACGATCCCGCCTGGCCGGTGAAGAGTAGATTCTTCGCGTTGGCTCCGTCGGGCAGATGCAGGTGGAGACGGTACCAGCGTGCGTGGCCCTGCATCACGATCTCATTGGACTTTGGATTGCTGTGCAGGTCGACTTTCTGCCAGCTGGAATCATCGAAACCGGGAGTGGCATAGGCGGGGTCGTCGCCGAGCCGGATGCTCCAACCTTTGCTGATGTCCATCGCTCCGTGGGGCCAGACGGCATCGGCTCCTGGAGGGGCAACGGCAGTGGCTGGCGGCGCAACGAACTGCGCGCGGGCACTCGTCAGACAGAAGGCAACCGCGAGCAAGGCACCAGCCGCAATGATCTTTTGGCGCATGAAGTTCCTGTAACCCTCAGGTGGGTTGGCCAGCTTTCGCAGTGGCGGCAAAACGGTCCCGGTAAGCTTCCAGCTATTCTCGCATCCTTCTCGCTGTTGGGCTGGGTTCACTATGAGTTTGGCGCACACCCCCTCATGTACACTGGAGCGAATTTCAGGAGTGGGTTCGGCGGTTATGGATTCGGCGATAACAGCAACGGGAGGGCGGGCTACAGCGTCGGACATCCTGTCGCTGGAAGAGCAGATTGCGCGGCTGCAGGCGCTGCTGGAAGCTTCGCGGCAGGTCCACTCGACGATCAAGCTGGATGAAGTTTTGACGCAGACGGCGCACATCCTGGTGCGCGAGCTGGAGATGGATGGAGCGGCGTTTCTGGCGCCGGCAACGGGTGAGTTGATGGCGTCGTTTGGGACGCTGCCTGAGTCTCCGTATGAGAACTGTGCGCGCTTCCCGCTGCTATCGAAAGACGACCAGATGCTGGCGGAGCTGGTGGTGGCTACGAACTCGCATCGGCTGACGCTTTATGAGCAGGATTTTGTGGAGGGCCTGGTGCTGCAGGCGGCGGTGGCGCTGGAGAATGCGACGCTGCACGAGCGCGATATGGAGTGGGCGCGGGTGCAACAGGACCTGGATGCGGCTCGGCTGATCCAGCGGTCGCTGTTGCCGAAAGCGATGCCGGAGGTGCCGAGGTTTTCGATTGCGGCGCGGACTACTCCCTGTTATGAGGTGGGTGGAGATTATCTGGATACGATCACGCTGCCGGACGGCATACACCTGATGGTGGTGGCGGATGTGGCGGGTAAAGGGCTGGCGTCGGCGCTGGTTTCGACGAGCTTTCGGTCGGCGCTGCGATCGCTGATGACGCAGCCGATTCCGCTGAAGGAGATTGTGACGCGGATCGGGCAGCAGCACTGGGAAGAAGGGATCGAAGCGCAGCGGCGCTATGTGACTGCGATCTTCATGAAGCTGAACACGGTCAAGCATGAGATCGAGGTCGTGAATGCCGGGCACAATCCCGGCGCGCTTGTGTTCCCGGATGGAACGATACGGATGATCGACGCGTCGGGGACGCCGCTGGGGATGCTGCCGGGGATGACGTATGAAGCGGAGACGCTTCCCTTCCCTCCGGGGTCGCGGATTTTGTTGTATACGGATGGGTTGACGGAGGTGTTCTGCGGAGAGGATGAGTTTGGATCGGAACGGCTGGCGCAGGAGTTCCGGGACAACCCATTCCATGATGCAGAGCGTATTCTCGAATGCCTGTGGGTTTCATTGGCTATGTACTCTGCGAACGCGCACCAGACCGATGACATGACCGCGATTGCGGTGTGCCATCTTTCCCCATCTCAGCAGGAGATCGCTCAACCATGAAAAGCGGAAGCTGTGTAGAAGTCCGTATACCGTCGGAACTGGGATTCGAGAAAGTCGGGATGAGCACGGGCGCGAGTATGGCCAAGCTGATGGGATTCTCCGCCGACCGGATCGAAGACCTGAAGACGGCCATCGCGGAAGCTTGTATCAATGCGATCGAGCATGGGAATCAGCTGGATGACTCGTTATCGGTGTTCGTTGTGCTGTGCAAGAACGAAGACCAGCTTGAGGTCAAGGTGATCGACGACGGAGCAGGTATCATTGAACCACCGGCAACCCCTGACATGGATCGCAAAATGCTGGGAGAGGAAGATCCTCGCGGCATGGGCATGTTCCTTATACAGGCTCTCGTGGACGAAGCCGAATGGCACCAGGGCCCTCCGGGTAAGAGCTTCGTTCGTCTCGTCATACGTCTCGATAAGGAGAAAGAATAATGCAGGCTGCAACCAAAGTTACAGAGCGCACAGCGACCGCGGCTTCGGGTAGTTCCGTCACCATCCTCGGCTTCAGCGGCGACATCGCGTCGACTTCAAAGGACGCCATCATGGAGGCGTACCACCGTTTGGACAGCTCGGTTACGAAGGTGCTGTTGGACTTTACGAGCGTGGATTACGTGAATTCCTCGGGGATTGCGATCATCATCCAGGTGCTGCTGGAAGCGAGCAAGGCAGGCGGACGGACGATTGGGATCTTTGGGCTGTCGCCGCACTTCAATAAGGTGTTCACGATGGTGGGCGTGGCGAAGTATGCGACGATGTCGCCGGATGAGGGTACGGCGCTGGCGGGGATTTAAGACAGGAAGCAGGAAGTAGGGAGTAGTAACGCGGCAAGTTTCTATGGCCTACTTCCTATTCCCTATTTCCCGTTTTACGCACCGCAGGCTACTGTGAGGACTGTGATGTCGTCTTCCTGGCCGAAGCGGCGGGCTACGTCGGCTATGTCGTCTGCGCTTAGCATGGTGAGGGAGGCGAGGCGGTCGAAGCCGTATAGCTCGCCTTTGGCGGAGCGGGCTTCTACTACGCCGTCCGACATAAGGACGAGGGTTTGACCCTTTTTGAGGACTCCTGAGACTTGTTCGTACTCCTGGTCAGGCGCCATGCCCAGCGGGAGCGAGGGTGGAGCGATGATTTCCTGGCCGTTGATGTAGGGGGAGATGTGTCCGGCGTTGGCCAGGGTGTAATCGCCGTTATGGCAGACGCGGACGCAGCAGGCGGTGGTGAAGCCCATTTCGCCCTGCATCAGGAGGGCTTCGTTGAGGTTGCGGAGGATGGCGTCGGGTTCGCGGTTTTCTTCGCGGCGGAGGACGCCGAGGATCATGGAGACGCGCATGGCGGCGACCAGGCCTTTGCCGGAGACGTCGCCGAGGACGGCGGTGAGTGAGCCGTCAGGGCCGGGGGAGACGAGGAAGAAGTCGCCGCCTACTTCGCTGGCAGGGTGGTAGACGTGCTCGACGCGGAAGCCGGGGGTGGGGTGGGACGCGCGGGCGAGGAGGATTTCCTGGACGCTCTGCACCGCCTGGAGGTCGGAGGTCATCAAGGCGCGGGAGCGGGCTATGCGGACCGTGCGAAGGACGAGGAAGAGCAGCAGGGCGACATCGAAAAGGATATTTGCCACGTCGCTCCATTGCACCGTAAACATGTGGAGGGGCACGGCTGGGAGTGAGGTCCGCTCACTCAGATGGAAGCGGTTCATGAGAAAAATTCCGAATTGCCAATAATTCACGACCGCCTGCAAGAACACTGGAACGAACAGGAGCAACGCGTCGGGGTTGCGGCGTTTCCACCAAACCCATAAGGCAACCAGTGGCAGTCCGACGGAAAAAGGAAGGATTATCAGCTGAAAGAGGACGTTGGCGACGAGGGTAAAAGAGCTCGTCGCGCCCACTGGGCCCAGCGCATAGACATGTTCGATCCACGGGAGGACAACTACCAGCAGAAACGCCACCAGGTATTCGTATCCTGCCAACCAACGCGAACGCCGCAGGTTCAGTACCAGACGCACAAACTCCATCAGCGCTACAGCGCTTATGGCTCCGAGGCATCCCAAACCTACTAACCACAATTCGCCGGGAGGCCGATTGGAGGCCAGTTGCCACAGACTGATGGCATCGGCCGTGCCGCCGGCCGTACCTCCAATGACCAGCGCAATGTACTCGTGCTCCTTTGGCAGCGTCAGCGCCAGCGCCAGCGCAATCAACATCACCAGCACTTCCACTCCGATATTGATGAAGGCGGGGGTATAGAGGCGAAAGGAATGGAGCGCCGTCGAATCCGCCAACACGGGGGTAGGCCCCAGCAAGAGGGCCGCGTCCCAGATGTACCTGCCGGCCCGGGTTCCGCTTTCCGAATACCGGCCTATCTCAGCCCGCACAGCCACCGTCACGTTTCCGGAGGCGATGGCAGTATCGGGCACAGTGAACCGCTCATCCACATAGGCGCCGGCGTATCCTCCCGGAGGATGCGGCCCCGACGATCCGACTTCGACACCATTCACGAATATCTGAAAGCTGCCCCCAAGTGACCGCAGCAGCAGCGAAAGGCCTTTCTTGTTTGGCGGTATCTGGACATGGGTTCGGTACCAAACCTGGTTCACATTTTTGAGTCCGTAGGAACTGAGCGGCTTACCGCGCTCCACGACCCTCCAACGGCTGTCGTCCAGTGCCGGATCGGCCCAACTCGGATCGTCGCCCTGTCGCAGCAGCCATTTGGATGTCAGGTCGATGGGACCGCCAACCGCCGAGCCATCGATATGGCGGGGGTCGATTGAGGGGTTCTCCGTGGCTGCCGTCTTTGGTGGGGCAGAGCTGGCGAAGGCTGGAGTGGCGAGCCAGAGGGCGGCCAGGCTCAAACCGAGCCAAACGGTGCGAAGCACTTTCAATCGAGGCATGGGTGAGGTGACCTGCGAGGATTCTAGAGGAAGATGTGGGGCCGGTTCGTTACGGATGTGGTTCGTGCTGCGAGGTTTATAGGCAGGGGCCTGCGCCTCCGCAGGCGATGGTGAGGACGGTGATGTCGTCTTCCTGGCCGAAGCGGCGGGCTATGTCGGCGATCTCGGCAGCAGGCATGAGGGTGAGTTTGCAGAGGCGCTCGAAGCCGTAGAGTTCGCCGCTGGCGGCGCGGGCTTCGACGACGCCGTCGGACATGAGAACCATGCGCTGGCCGGCAAGGAGCTGTCCGGCTACGACGTCGTAGGTCTGGTTAGGCGCGAGGCCTAGGGGGAGGGAGGGGAACGTCGTGAGCTCTTCGCCTCCCATGTAGGGAGAGATGTGGCCGGCGTTAGCAATGGTGAAGTGACCGCTGTGTTCGAGGCGCACGCAACAGGCGGTGGTGAAGCCGATCTCTTCCTGCGTAAGGAGGGCGGAGTTGAGGCCCTGGAGAATGATGGCGGGATCTCGGGAGTCTTCGCGGCGGAGGACTCCGAGGATCATGGAGACGCGCATGGCGGCGACGAGGCCTTTGCCGGAGACGTCGCCGACGACGGCTGTGAGTGAGCCATCGTGGCCGGATTCGACGAGGAAGAAGTCGCCGCCTACTTCTCCGGCGGGGAGGTAGACGCTTTCGACGTTGAAGCCGGGTGTGGGTTCGGAGGCGCGGGCGAGGAGGAGTTGCTGGACCTGCTGGACGGCCAGGATTTCGGTGGCGATCATGGCCCGGGCACGGGCTATGCGAACCGTGCGGACGATGAGAAAGAGGAGCATGGCGAGGTTGAGGAGGAGTTCGCCTACGTCTTTCCATTCGACGTACATGCCCTGAATGGGGGGCTGGATGAATTGGCCGCGGCGGTCGGCGAGGAAGCGGGTGACGACGGTGGTGGCGATTTCAAGCGGCTGCAGGAGCAAGGGGATGCTGAGCAGCATGGCATCGCGGTTATGAAGCTTCCTGCCGAACCAGAGCGAGATGAAGGGCAGTCCCAGGCCGCCTACGAGAAAGGCGAGGAGGCCGGCGCCCATGAGGATTCCGAGGGTGACGGTGACGATGACCGAGAGAAGGTGGGGGCCTTTCGTCACATTCATGGCCGTCAGAAGGAGGCCAGCGGCTGCTCCGATGATGAGCATCCATTCGCAGACGAGGAACAGGCGGGAACGGGGGAGACCGAGGACGAGGCGGACGAACTCGTTGAGAGCTACGAGGCCGGCGAACTCGAGAGCGAGCTTTCCGAAGAGGCCGAAGGTGCCGCGGATGTCGGCGGTAACCGTCCAGATGCCCAGGATGACGACGGAGAGGGTGATGGCGAAGAAGATGGCGAGAGCGAAGTACTCGCGTTCGTTGCGCAGGGTGAGAGCGAGGGCGAGCGCGATGAGCATGATGAGCAGCTCAAGGGCGAGGTTGGCGACGCTGGGGGTGAGGTAGCGGAAACGAAAGAGGGAGACGTACTCGTCGAGGACGGAGGCGGGGCCGAGGAAGAGTTCGGCGCGGGAGTCTGCGAGGGCGCCACCGGGGGTGAGATCACTCTGGCGGACGGCGATGGTGAGGTTTCCGTCCCCGATTGCGGCGTCGGGTATTGAGAAGCGGCGGATGGAGCTTTCGGTGGAGGCCTGAATCGTTCCTTGAGCCGGAGTTGCGCCGGAAGAACCCAGAGGCAGGCCGTTGATGAAGATGGTCCAGTTTCCGGGAAACCAGCGCAGGAGGACGGAGAGGTTGTGCGAGCCCGGAGGGACCCGGACATGGGTGCGATACCAGGCGACCCTGGAGCCGCTGTTCGTTTCGGTGATTCGGAAGTGGCGGCCAATTTTGACGACGATCCATTGGTGGTCGTCGAAGTGGGGATCGGAAAAGCGCGGGTCGTCTCCGGGGTGCGTGAGCCACGCGGAGGAGAGATCGGCCGGGCCGTCCTGGAGGGGGACGGTGACGTTGTGGGGGTCTACGGGGGGGTGTGGCTTGTCCAGGCGGGCATGCGCGGGCAGCGCCGCGAAGATCAGCGCGACGAGACATCCAAGCAGGGTGCGGAAGCCTGACGTTCCCCGGAAGTGCATCAATTTACCTTGTGGGCATTCTAGAGGATTGGCGCGAAGTTTAAACAGCGAAGCCGCCGCGAAATGCGGCGGCTATGCTGAACGACGGAAGAAGTTACTTGGCGTAGGTTGCGATTGCTTCGGCTTCGTCGTCGTAGATATCGAAGACGGTGTAGAGCTTGGTGATCTGGAGGAGGTCGTGGACCTTCTT
>CAZZYB010000042.1:0-15294 GCA_964658125.1 uncultured Acetobacteraceae bacterium
GTGGGGAAACCGAAGAATCCCATGATGCCTCCACCGAAGCGGGACAGGTCGGTTGAGTCCATGTTTTTTACGGGCAGGCGGAGACCTGCGAAATCGACGGTGAATTTGCCGGCTTCGTATAGTTTCTGCACCCCGGATAAGCCCTGCGCGTATCCCCCCGTGTCCTGCGTTGTACTGAATTCCTTGATCGCGTCCAGGTCGACCAGGTTTGAGAATGATCCCGTGTCGACTACGAAGAGAACGGGGTGACCTCCTTTGGTATCTGTATGGAGATACGCAGGCATAATGATTGCGTGATCCTGCCGGTAGATTTTTGTCCACGACTGCATGGATGGCGCCGTGTAGCGGTCGACCAGCATCCTGTCCGGATCGTTGGAGCCTCCCAGGGGATCGAGCAGGCCCGCCTGCGAAGGATGGGCTGGATTCTGAGGCAATGGCTCCAGTCTGACCTCGTGTTTGATGTAGTCGAGAGTCACAAGATAACGGTCGAAAATGTCGGAACCAACGAGACCGTCGATGAAATCCAGACGCTCGCCGAGTCCCATGGCTTCACCTCCCAGGATGCCGGAGTTCTGGAGTGTTTCGACCACGCAGTTCTTGAACTCGAGACCGCCAATGTGAACGGAGTCTGCACGGTTTAGAGTCACGCCGGATGAACCCTGATTGCCGAAGCCTCCGACGCGAGACGTGTCAATAGGGCGCAAGCCGACGGCACCGGCACCATGCGTGAGGACGAAGCCGCTGGCGCCGGTGTCAATCTGGAGGACGCGCTTGCGGCCATTGAATGCGATTTCGAGGCCCCAAAGTTGCTCACCTGACCTTTCGATCAGCGTCATGGGAATGCGGGCGGAACCGGTAGATGACTGTAGTTCGCATCGGTTTTCCGACAGGGCGGCCATTTTTTTCAAGGTCTTCGCAATGACTGGCCTTTCCTTATCGGTGATGGTCTTACTGGTTTCGAAAAACTTTTCGCGCTCTGCGATGCGTTGTTCAAGTGGAAGCGACCTTATCCAGTCGCCACGAACGGTCGGATCATTGGGGGCGAGTTGATGGGCAAGATGCAGATGACTGGCGGCGGTGGCGCGGAATCCGGCGGCGGTTTCGAAATGCGCCAGATCATCGTAGGCTTCGGCAAGACACGGATTGGCTTTGGCGGCCCTGAGCGCGAGGCCATACGACTCCGGCCAGTCGCCTTCAGCGAAGCGAAGTTCAGAAGCGGTGAGAATCGCGCGGGCACTGTTGGAATCTGCGGCGGTCCAGGCGTCAGTTTTCTTGCGGGCGTCGTCTATTTTGTTTTGTCCAAGCAGGCTGTCGATTTCCATTTGACGGCTCTTGAGGTCGGTGGGGTCTTTGGCGTAGGCGGCGGCAAAGAGCGTCTGAGCCTTTTTGAAGTCATAGCGGGCGAAAGCGATTTCAGCTTCCGTGGGCTCGGACGTATTGATTTTGCAAGAGGCGGAATGCTGCGGCGAGGAAGCGGCTGTCTGTGCCTGTATAAGAGGACAAAACGCCAGGCAAATAATTGGCAATACCACGCGAAAATACGGCGAGGATTGAAAACCGAAGGTCATGAGTGAGCTAACTCTAAAAGGAATGCGCGGGAATGGCAATAGGAAGTTGGAGCAGAAAGCTTTCTCCTAATCCAAGCGAAAGTGTTCGGATAGACGCTGTTTCATGATCGCGACCGCCTGTTCGCTTTTATCAATGAGGACGAAGTTGCGGCCATTGCGTGCGGCTGCGAAACCCGTCGTTCCGCTGCCGGCGAAGAAGTCGAGGACCGTGTCGCCGGGGTTGCTGTGAACGCGGACGATGCGCTCGAGGATGCCGAGGGGTTTTTGAGTGGGGTAGCCGGTTTTCTCTTTGCCCGTGGGGGAGACGATGGTGTGCCACCAGACGTCGGTGGGGGTTTTGCCGCGGGCGGCTTTTACGGGACCGACTAGATCGGGGGCCATGTAGGGGATGCGGTCGGTGGCGTCGAGGTTGAACGTGTAGTCGGTGGGATGTTTGGTGTACCAGAGGATGTTGTCGTGCTTGGCCGGCCAGCGTTTGGTGGCGCGGGCGCCGTAGTCGTAGGCCCAGATGATCTCGTTCTGGAAGCAGGCGCGGCCGAAGATTTCGTCGAGCATGACTTTGCAGTAGTGGACTTCGCGGGGGTCGATGTGGAAGAAGAGGGAGCCGGTGGGGGTGAGGATGCGGTGCGCTTCCACGAGGCGGGGGCGGAGGAAGCCGAGGTAATCGTCGAACGTGTCGGTGTACGAACTCGCGGGCGCGAGGGTTTCTGTTCGATAGCGGTTGCCGCCAAAGCCGGTGCGGTCGCCGGCTTCGTCGCGGATGGTCTTCATGCGGGTGCGCTGCTGGGTGGTGCCGGTGTTGAAGGGCGGATCGATGTAGATGAGCTGCACGCTGGAGTCGGCGAGGGTGTGGAGGGCGGTGAGGTTGTCGCTGTGGAGGATGCGGTTCACGAGAGTCCAGTGTGGGGGATGGGGTGGGGGAGTGCAAGGGGTTTCGATGAAGAGTTTCGAGTCTTGAGTTCTGAGTTGCGAGTGGATGTGTGCGGGTATCGGGCGGGGCCGTTGCCGGGTGTTGGGGTTGGGCTGGTACACTCGGGTTTCTCTGAGGCGGTTGCGCGTATGAATCCACGGGAGCATCGAATCGGCGTTGTGGGGGCGGGGACGATGGGCAATGGGATCGCTCATGTGTTTGCTCGGGCTGGGTTCGAGGTGACGCTGTTCGAGGTGGCGCAGGAGCCGCTGGATCGGGGGCTGGCGAAGATCCGGACCAACCTTGATCGTGAGGCGGCTAAGGGTAAGGTCGATCCGGCGGAGGTGGATGCGATCCATGCGCGGGTGCGCGGGACGCTGGTGCTGGGTGATCTTGCGCCGTGCGACCTTGTGGTGGAGGCTGCGACGGAAAAGCTGGCGGTGAAGCAGCAGATTTTTCGCGATCTGGATGCGATGTTGGGGGCGGAGGCGATCCTGGCTTCGAATACGTCGTCGATATCGATTACCAAGCTGGCGGCGGGGACGGGGAGGCCGGACCGGGTGATCGGGATGCATTTCTTCAATCCGGTTCCGGTGATGACGCTGGTCGAAGTGATTCGGGGGTTGCAGACTTCCGATGCGACGTTTGAGACGACGCGAAAGCTGGCGCTGGAGGCGGGTAAGACTCCGGTGGTGGTGAACGATGCGGCTGGGTTTGTGTCCAACCGGGTGCTGATGCCGATGATCAACGAGGCTATTTTTGCGGTGATGGAAGGCGTGGCTACGGCGGAGGCCGTGGATGAGGTTTTTCGGTTGGGAATGGCGCATCCGATGGGGCCGTTGACGCTGGCGGATTTCATAGGGCTGGATGTTTGCCTGGATATTATGCGGGTGCTTGAGGATGGGATTGGGGACCCGAAGTACCGGCCTTGTCCGCTGCTGGTCAGGATGGTCGATGCCGGGTGGCTGGGGAGAAAATCGGGCCGCGGCTTTTATGAGTACAAGACTTAGAGGTTAGTGGGTAGGGTTTAGAGGCGTTATCCTAAGAGGGAATTGGAGACGAATTTGCCAAACGAGCTTTATTTTGAGGACCTACATCCGGGGATGCTGTTTCCCTCGCTGAGCAACTACAGGGTGACTGCCGCTGAGATCAAGGAGTTTGCCGAGCGGTACGATCCGCAGCCGTTCCACCTGGACGAGGCTGCGGGGGAGAGTTCGTTCTTCAAGGGCCTGGCGGCGTCGGGCTGGCTGACCGCGGCCATCGTGATGCGGCTGCGGGTGCAGTCGATTCGGATTGCGGGTGGCATGATCGGCGCGGGCGTGGAGGAGATGCGCTGGATGATGGCTGTCCGGCCTAACGACGTGCTGCGGACCGAGGCGGAGATTTTGAATGTACGGCACTCGGTGTCGCGTCCTACGTTCGGGGTGGTGCGGTCGCGGACGGTGGTTTTCAATCAGCGCGATGAGGTTGTGATGCGGTCGGTTGTGAACTTTCTGGCGCCGCTGCGGAAGCCGGCGTAAGGGTTCTCACTCGGGCGAATCAGAGTGGGAACCGGGAACTGACGGCGGAAAACTTGCACAGGTTCCGAGCGTATTCTTGGAATCGTGCGGATGACGGTTTTAGCTTCGGGCTCCAAGGGCAACAGTACGATTATCGCGTCTTCGCGGACGCGGATCCTGGTGGACGCGGGCCTGTCCTGCCGCGAACTTTTGAAGCGGATGGCGGCGAGCGGGGAAGACCCTGCGGCGTTGACAGCGATCCTGATTACGCATGAGCACCAGGACCATGTGGCGGGGCTAGCTGTGCTGGCGCGGCGGCTGAAGATTCCGGTGTTTTTTACCGAGGGAACGCACCGGGCGTGGGTGCGGATGCTGACTCCGCGGACCACGATGAGTTATGCGAAGTGGCTGGATCACATTCAGCGAGAGAAGGAAGAGCGGGCGAAGATGGTCGCCGGAGCTGTGTGGATAGCCGACGGTGAGAGTCCAGGGCCCAGGGCTCAGGGTCCAGAAAGCGCTCCTGAGGCGGGTATCGAGCTTTCGGGAGAGGCTGATCCGGATTTTGAGCTGCCGGTGGAGGGTGAGGAGCCTTGCGAGCCGGAAGAGTCGCGGGCGGTGGCAAAGGTTGATCCGACGTTTCTTCCGGCGGTGGAGTATTTCCGGGCGGGGCATGAGTTCTGTATTGGGGACATCGATGTGAACCCGTTCACGATTCCGCATGATGCGGCGGACCCTTGCGGGTTTGTGTTTCATGCGCGGTCGGAGAGCATACGCATGGCGGTCGCGACCGATCTTGGGTATATCCCGCCGAACGTGAACCAAGCGCTGAAGAATGTGGATGTGCTGCTGCTGGAGTCGAACCATGACCTGGAGATGCTGAAGGATGGGCCGTATCCGTGGTCGGTGAAACAGCGGGTGTTGTCGCGGGTGGGGCATTTGTCGAACCATGCGGCGGCTGAGTTCCTGTTGCGGGACTATGACGGTGGCGCCCACACGATTGTGCTCGGACATCTGTCGGAATCGAACAATCTGCCTGAATTGGCGCGGTTTGCGGCGGAACAGGCGATTGGCGATCGGATGAGGCTGTTGGGCAACCGGATCGTGCTCGCGGCCCAGCATGAGCCGCTGGAACCGATCTGCCTGTAGCGGTAGATCTTTGTATCTTTTTCGGGACTCGAGCGTCTCTATAGGGTGTGCCGGGAACCAGCCGAGCTACGCTGATTCTTTTCACCGCGGCGTAACCACTGTAGAATGAAAACAACGATGCCTATCCGAGCTGTACCCTCTCGCCGCCGCAGTAATCGCCAGGATGCCTGCAATGATGAGGTGGTCGGGGCAATTCTCTCCGGCTGGCGGTACGACATTTCCGGGATTTCTCCGGCGATGCGAGTGGATTACGAGGAGCACCTGGCCGGATGCGCGTATTGCCGCAGGCGCCAGCGTGGCCATCGCGTAGTCGATGTGCTTCTGCTGTGCGCGTTTACGCTTTCTTTTGTGGCATTCCTGCTGGCCGTGCTGGTGATCCACCGGCTTGAGGTGGTGACGCATATTGCGAATCTTCACCTGGCTCTGCATCCCAACTCTGGCGCGGTGACGCGGATTCCATCGAGTATTACGATCAGCCTGCAGGCTGTGGCGGTGTCCGGCCTGGTGCTGTCGACGCTGTTGTGGCTGCTGGTGGCGATTGCTACGCCGATTCCGACGATTGTGACGGGATTTGTGCGTCAGCGGGTGTCGCCGGAGACGCGGGACCGCCTCTCCAAGCACGCGGCGTAAGCGGGCGGAGCGGGGATGACGGACGAACTGGAACGCACGACCCACTATCAGATTGAGCACGACGCGACTGCCGACCAGGCCGCCGCGGTTGAAGCGGGCGCCCAGAAATCGCCGTCTTTACTGGATGCGCCTGCCACGTATGGTCTGCTGTTCGTCAATATCCTGGTGTTTGCGGCGATGTGGCGCTCCGGACCCTATATTGGGCTGTGGCATCTGCATAAATTTGGGTCGCTGCTGACGGCGCCGTTCGACGTTCGCACGCTTTATTATTTTGGCGGGTGTGATGGCGTTGCGGTGCTTGGGTTTCATCAATGGTGGCGGGTGTTTACGGCCATCTTCGTGCATCTGACGCCGCTGCACCTGATCGTCAACATGTGGTGCCTGTGGAACCTGGGACTGCTGGGTGAGCCGCTGCTGGGGCGGCGTGGGCTGGTTGCGGTCTATGTGCTGACGGGGATTGCCGGGAACCTTTGTTCCTTGGCTGCCGACGTTTTCATGCGGCACAATGCGCTGGTGGTGGGCGCTTCGGGGGCTGTCTTCGGGATCGCCGGGATACTGATCGTACTGCTGTCGAACCGGAAGCTGTCGCTGCCGTGGAAGGAGCTGCGGTCGCTGCGGCGGTCGGTGGTGCAGTTTGCGGTGTTGAATTTGTTGATTGGGATTCTGCCGCAGGTGGTTTTGCCGCTGTTTTCAAGCAAGGCGCTGAACAACCTGCCGGAGGGTGTGGCGCAGCTTACGCACATCGACAACATGGCTCACCTGGGCGGGCTGGCTTGCGGGCTGCTGATGGGGCTGCCGCTGTTTCCGAGGATGCTGGTGGGACGGGCGGGGTATCGGGAACGCCAGCGGATTACGTTCGCCGGGGCGGCGTTTTTGCTGCTGCTGTTCGCCGATGGGCTGATGGCGTTTCACGGGAAGTAGCAGTGCAAAGAGTCGACGTTCCCCGGGGGCTGAAGCGCCATTTGTGGCGGAGCTAAATGTCCGGGATAAATCCCGGACCTACCCCAGAAGCAAAAGCCACAAGCACTCAATCTAGCTGGTCATTGAGGTGGCGGCGAACTTGCGCACCATCGCCAACAGGAGGCGGCGGTCGCCCTCGCTGAGGTGGGCGGAGTAGCGCTGGACCTGGGTGAGGAACCGAATTTCGTCCTCGTTGAGGGACAGTCCGGGGACCTCGCGCGGCTGCGTCTGGCCTTCGTCGAACATCTGGCTGAGCGGGAGGTCGAGGGCGCCAGCGATCTTTTGCAGGGTGTCAATGGAAGGGACGGTGTGGCCGTTTTCGACGCGCGACAGGTAGCAGCGCAGCAGGCCGGTCCGCTTCTCGATGTCGCCCTGGGACATGCCTTTTTGCAGGCGGAAGGAGCGGATGGTGACGCCGATATTCATCGCGGCAGGCTCCGGAAGGGAGCCTGGCTCGGGGGCCGTGAGAACTGTTTGCATATGTGCCATTAGCCGTAAAGTAATCATCCTGAACGCTCGTGGCAAGAGGCAAATTCAGGATTTTCGATTCGACCGTACCATTGCAGATTCAGGGGGTTACCGGCAGATCGTCCGGAGCGCGAAGTGCCCACTGTACGTTGTGTGCGAGTCCGGAACGACCACTAGCCCATGTACATGCCGCCGTTTACGTCGAGGGTGTGGCCGGTAATGTAACCCGCACCTTCGGAGGCAAGAAAAGTGACGGCGGAGGCGATATCGGCGTCCGTACCGTATCGCGCAAGGGGAATCTGGGTGAGGATGGCGGCCTTCTGGTCGTCGGTGAGGACGTGGGTCATGGCAGTCTGGATGAAGCCGGGAGCGATGGCGTTGGCGGTGATGCCGCGGCTGGAAAGCTCGCGGGCGAGAGATTTTGTGAGGCCGATCATGCCGGCTTTGGAGGCGGCGTAGTTGGCCTGGCCGGCGGATCCGGTTTCGCCGACGATGGACGTGATGTTGATGATGCGTCCCCAGCGGGCCTTCATCATGGCCGAGGCGCAGGCCTGGGTGAGCAGGAAGGCTCCGGTGAGGTTGGTGGTGAGGACGTCGTCCCAGTCCTGGAGCTTCATGCGGAGCATCAGGCCGTCCTTGGTGATGCCGGCGTTGTTGACGAGGATGTGGACGGTGCCGAACTCGGCGATGACGGCTTTTGCACAGGCCTTGATGGAATCTTCGCTGGCGACGTCGAGGGTGAAGGCTTTGGCGATGCCTCCGTTAGCGGCGATTTCGGAGGCGACGGATTCGAGCTTGTCGAGGTTGCGAGCCGCGAGGGCTACTGTGGCGCCCTCTTTGGCGAGTTGGAGGGCGCAGGCGCGTCCGATCCCTTGGGATGCTCCGGTTACGAGGGCAATTCTGCCCGAAAGTGCGGTCATTTAATTCTCCACGATCCTGTCTAAAAATAAACCATTGAGGCGCGATATTCTTGAGCGAGTCATGTCTGAGCGCCCTAAAGAAAATCCTGCTGAAAACCCCACCGAAGTCTACGCCATTCATGGCGCTGAACCCGAAGTCCTGGCGTATGCGATGGCGAAATACTCGCGGTCGGCGCTGTCGATGAAGGAGTCGCTGACCGAGATCAGCGCACAACGGGCCGAACAGTTTCTGAATACGTTTTACTTCCAGTATGGGCACCGGTCGATCGCTGATCTCGCGCACATACCGTTCGCGATTGAAAAGCTGAGCCTGCTGGCTGCGATTACGGTCGTCGACGAGACCCGGTGGGATGGGCAGGAGCGGTCGACGCGGTACCAGGATTTCCGGCGGAGTGGGTGGTATACGCCGCAGTTGAAGGGGGCTCAACGCGAGGTTTATACGGCGGCGGTGAAGGGTCTGTTCGGCTCGTACGAGGCGCTTGGCGGGGACATGTTGACGGCGCTGAAGGCGGCGATTCCTTGCCCGGAATCAATGAAGCCGGACAGCTACGAGCGCACGCTGAAAGCTCGCGCGTTTGATGTGGCGCGATATCTGCTGCCGCTGGCTACGAATACTTCGCTGGGCCAGATTGTGAATGCGCGGACGCTGGAGTCGCAGGTGTCGCGGCTGCTGTCGAGTGAGTTTGCGGAGATCCAGGAGATTGGGGCGAAGCTGCGGAAGGCGGCGACGGAGCCGGCGTGGAATGTGCAGCGGGCGGCGCTGGAAGAGATGGCCGGCGAAGGGAATGTGCCGCAGGAAGCTACGCTGGAGATTCTGCGCGACTTCATCAGGCCGGTGAAGACGGCGCCTACGCTGGTGAAGTATGCCGAGCGGAGTGAGTATGTGTGCACCAGCCGGGTTGAGCTTTGTGCTGCGGCGAAAGAGTTGATGGGCGATGCGCCGATTTATCCTGCGCCGGTGGTTGATCTGCTGGATGACGACGAGGATCTTGAGGTTGAGATTGCGACGTCGCTGCTTTATCCCGCGTGCCACTATTCGTATCGACAGCTGCGTGGGGCTGTGGCGGCCCTGAGCGAGACGCGGCGGAATGAGATTCTGAAGCTGGGTGCGGCGCATCGGGGTCGTCATGACGAGTTGCTGCGAGCGTTCAGTGCGGGGCATGGGTTCCGGTTCGATATTTTGATGGATATTGGCGGGTTTCGCGATATGCATCGGCATCGGCGGTGTATTCAGCTACTGCAGGAGTTTTCTGATAACCACGGCTACGACGAGCCGACTTGCCCGGGGCAACCTACTCTGGCTGAAGCTGGGCTGGAGGGGGAGTACGCGGCTGCGATGGCTGCGGCTTATGCGGCGTACCGGTCGGTGCGTGACTCGGGTGAGCCCGGAGCGGCGCAGAATGCGCAGTACCTGCTGCCGCTAGGTACGCGCTGCCGTTCGCTGTTCAAGATGGATTTTGCGGAGGCGCTCTATATTGCGGAGCTGCGGTCGGGGGCGGCCGGGCACTTCAGCTATCGGCGGGTGGCGTGGGAGATGTATCGGGCGATTGCGGCGCGGCATCCGGCTCTGGCTGGGTTGTTCCGGATTGAGGATGTGAATGTGCCGGTGGATTTGTTGAAGAGGTAAGGCCGACGTTGCAGGACGAACTCAATGCTCTATCGGAGCAAGTGTTGGACGGGGCATTTGGAGTTCATTCGACCCTGGGATCGGGTTTGCTGGAGAGCGCTTATCGGCCTGCCTTGTGTTTGAACTGCGCAAGTTGGGAGTGGAGATCAGGACGGAAGTCCCCGTCCCGATTGTGTACGAGGGTGTGAAGCTTGCCGATGTGGGATACAGGATGGATATTCTTGTGGCAAATGAATTGGTGATCGAGGTCAAGTCGCTGGAAGTCATCGCACCCGTTCCTCGCTCGCAACTGATCTCTTACTTGAAGCTTGCGGATAAGCGCCTCGGTTTGTTGTTGAACTTCAATGTTGAAAGCTTCCGAACGGAATTTTATCGTCGCGTCAATCGGTTGTGAAAGCTTTTGACGCAGAGTTCGCGAAGTTAGCAAAGTTTCGCAAAGGTGCTTCGGAAGAATCCTCATGTTTCTCGTGCGGGCTTTGCTTCAAGATTTTCTCCTGCCGTGGAGGAAGAAAGTTCGAGTGCGTAAACTCTACTCAAGCTCGATCGAAATTCCACGAGGTGTTCGATGATTCGTCCTCTTGCTGCAATAGCGTGTACGGCGCTGCTCTTTCTAGGTGGCCAGAACTCCAACTCCGCAGACCTCTCCTACACCGCTGACGGCAAAATGAATTTCCCTGAGAATTATCGGGAGTGGATATACCTTACTTCCGGTCTTGGGATGAGTTATGACCCCGGGGCTGTGAGCGATCATCCCGCATTTGATAATGTCTTCGTGAACCCGTCCGCTTATAAGTCATTCCTGGCGACAGGTACGTGGCCGGACAAAACTGTCCTGGTGCTTGAACTGCGCGGGTCCGAGACTAAAGCTTCTATTGACCAGCGCGGTAAGTCGCAGTCTTCCGAAATACGCGGTATCGAGGTGCATGTGCGCGACGAGAAGCTGCCGGGGAAGTGGGGTTTCTTTGAGTTTGACGGTCATGCTCCGGCGAAGATGACGGCGCGGCCTGCGGGATGCTACACGTGCCATGACGTCCATGCGGCGGTCGATACGACCTTTGTGCAGTTCTATCCGACGCTGATCGGTTTGGCGAAGGAGAAGAAAAGGCTGAGCGTGACTTATCTGAAGGAGATGCCTGTCGCGCAGGCTGTGAAGACGCCGGCAAAGTACTGACCAGCCTTTGCCGGAGTCTGTATCTGAAGTGGCATAGATAATCTCGGCAGGACGGTGCAGGATGAAGGAATGACATTGCCTGAGGTTCCCCCTGTTGCGCACGTAGAGCTTCTCGACGGTGGCGTTGTGCTCACTTTTGGTGACGGCGATGGCGCGTTTTTATCCGCGGACGTGATGCATCACGCGGTTTCTGAAGCGAAGGAGCTTCCAGAGTTCGTGGCGAAAGAGGCGCAGCCGGTGGAGCGGAGTGAGTCTTCGGATTAGTCGACTGTTCCACACAAGGTTTGCAGGCAGGAGCTAGCGTAAGGGAAGTGGCTCGGGGCCGCTTGGTGCGGACTACTTGCTGGGTCCGTCCCGATTTGGGCTTGCTTCTGGCTATCTTCGCTTTTCTTTTGCTTTCTTTCCGGTTTTGGTGCTAGACTCGGCTTTTACTTACCTCACGTTTTGGAGACGCACATAGTGGCAGACGATCGCAGCAAAGCCATAGAAGCCGCACTTTCGCAGCTGGAAAAGCAGTTTGGCAAAGGGTCGGTGATGCGGCTTGGAGCGAAGGATACGATTGGCCCGATTTCGGTGATTTCTACGGGGTCGATTTCGTTCGACGCTGCGCTGGGAGTGGGTGGCGTGCCGCGCGGGCGTGTCATTGAGATTTTTGGACCGGAGTCTTCGGGTAAGACGACGATTACGCTGCAGATTATTGCGGAAGCGCAGAAGGCCGGCGGCCTGGCGGCGTTTGTCGATGCTGAACATGCGCTTGATCCGGCGTACGCGAAGAAGCTCGGCGTCGATACCGACAATTTGTTGATCTCGCAGCCGGATTACGGCGAACAGGCACTGGAGATTGTTGAAGCGCTGGTGCGGTCGAATGCGATCGATGTGCTGGTGGTCGACTCGGTTGCGGCGCTGGTTCCGAAGGCTGAGCTTGATGGCGAGATGGGCGATTCGCACATGGGTCTGCAGGCGCGGCTGATGTCGCAGGCGCTGCGGAAGCTTACGGGAACGGTTTCGAAGTCGCGGACTTGCCTGATTTTCATCAACCAGATTCGCGAGAAGATCGGCGTGATGTTTGGTAATCCGGAGACTACGACGGGTGGCAAGGCGCTGAAGTTTTACTCATCGGTGCGTATCGACATTCGGCGCATTGGGGCCGTGAAAGAGGGCGACGTTGTTGTGGGGTCGCGGACCAAGGTCAAGATCGTCAAGAACAAGGTTGCGGCGCCGTTCCGCGATGCTGAGTTCGACATTTTGTACGGCGAGGGAATCTCGCGTGAAGGCGATGTGCTTGATCTCGCGGTGCTGCACAACATCGTCGACAAAGCGGGTGCGTGGTACAGCTACCAGGGCGAACGGATTGGCCAGGGGCGCGAGAATGTTCGCGGGTATCTGAAGGAGAACAAGGATACGTTCGCTCGCGTCGATGCGGAGTTGCGTAAGAAGCTGGGGATTAAGGCTTCCGACGACACCGTGATTCCGACTGCTGTTGAGAATGGCGCGGAGAAGGCGCAGGAAGTGGTCAAGGCCAAGCGGTAGTTAGTTCTCTCAGCCTTGAATCGGAAAGCAGGGACGACCGCGGAGGTTGCGGGGTCGGCAAGAGGTTTGAGCTAGAGGTATTGAGCGTAGGGATCGTGCGTCGTTGGCCTAATTTGCGGCCAGGCGCACGATTCTCCGTTTGGGACCTGCATGTGCTCTGGGTGAATGCCGAACCAGCCCTTTGTGTAGGTGTTTGGGTAAGCATTTCGAAAATTCTGTCCTGATCGCGCCAGTACTGGATGAGATTGCCGTTGGCGATCAGTGTGATGGTTGCGGCTGGTTGGCGGTGATGCCTTGGGATGGGTCGCGGGCGACGGCGAGGTCGTTGTGGCAGGGAATGGAGTGTCCTAGCTAGGTGGTCCGAGCATAGCAGCGGCGGGGTGGGATCGCCATTGCTTCACAATGGCAATCTCGCAAGCCATAATTAGCGATCAGCAGATCGGAGATGATTCTTGAGCCCAACGACACGCCGTGAGTTTTTGAAGGACGCCGCATTCGCCGGCGCCGCGATTTCTACCTCCAGTTTGTATGCGCAAACGAATGCGAACGCCGCGGGAACGGTGCGTGGCGGTGCGGCGCGTCCGGTGGAACTGCAGTTGTTGGACAAGGGAGCAGGAGTGGCGGCGGGTGTTAGCTGGGGTGTTCCGTGGCCGCAGGGCGCGGTGGCGCGGGGGACCAGCTTTCAGCTCAAGTCGCAGCAGACGAGCCTGCCGTTGCAGAGCTGGCCGCTGGCGTTCTGGCCGGATGGGTCGATGAAGTGGAGCGGATTTGCGACGGCGCTGCCTCCGGGGTTTGAGGGGCCGGTGATGCTCTCTGCTGGTAAGGCTGCTTCGGGCGCGGCAGTGGTTAATGTTACGCGGAGTGGCAAGTCGGTGATTGTCGATACCGGTGCGTTGCGGTGCGAGATTCCGGGTGCGGGTGAACATCTCATTGGTTCGATGAGCGTCGGTGGTAAGGAAGTGGGTCACGGTGGACAGCTAGTCTGCATATTGCAGAGTGGGGCTGCGAATCTTCCGGAGGACGCTCCGCGGCGGGAACGGTTCGTGTCGAGCGTGAAGTCGGTTGCGGTGGAGCAATCGGGGCCTGTGCGCGCAGTGGTGAAGATTGAGGGGATGCATCGGGGTGTGGTTTCGCAGCGCGAGTGGCTGCCGTTTACGGTGCGGCTTTACTTTTATGCAGGATTGCAGTCGGTAGGGCTTGTGCACAGCATTGTTTTTGATGGGGATCAGGAGAAGGAATTTGTGCGGGGGTTGGGGCTTGAGATTGGCGTGCCGATGCGCGACCAGCCGATGAATCGCACGGTGCGGTTCTCGGGGGAGGACGGCGGCTTGTGGTCGGAGCCGCTGCAACCGGGAGGTGGGAGTGCGGCGCAGGAAGCGGGGCAGCCGTTTACAGCTTCGCCGGTGTTTGCGCAGAATGCGGTTTGGAATGACTTCAAGTTGACGCAGCCGAATCCGGATGGATTCACGATTGCGAAACGGACCGGGGCGGAGAGTACATGGATTTTTTCGAACTCGGGAAAGCGTGCGTCGGGGCTTGTGTATGCGGGCGATCTGAGTGGCGGGTTGGCGGTGAGCGTCAGGAATTTCTGGCAGTCGTTTCCGGCGGGGCTCGAGGTGCAGAACGCGGCGAGTGCGAGTGCGAAGGTGATTGCATGGCTGTGGTCGCCGGACGCTCCGGAGATGGATATGCGGTTTTACGATACGCATGGTCATGGGCTGCCCGCGGCCTATGAGGATGCTCAGCCGGGACTATCGACGGCTTACGGGGTCGGTCGTACGAGCGAGATGACGCTGTTCGCGTCGGCTGCCTTTGTGACGAAGCAGGAGACTGTGGCGATGGCTGCGGCTGGGACGAAATTGCCGCTGCTGGCGGCTTCGCCTGAACACATTCATGCGGCCGGTGTCTTTGGGGTTTGGAGTTTGCCTGATAGAAGTACGGCTTTCAAGAAGTCGATTGAGGATGGGCTGGATTCGGTGCTGGCTTACTATCAGCGGCAGGTGGATGACCGGTCGTGGTATGGGTTTTGGCAGTATGGGGATTTCATTCATTCGTACTCGGCTGCTCGGCATGTTTGGCATTACGACTGGGGTGGGCATGCGTGGGATAACACAGAGCTGGGCGCGCCGCTTTGGCTTTGGTACAGCTTTTTGAGGAGCGGGCGGGCGGATTTGTTTCGGCTTGCGGAGGCGCATTCTCGCAATACGAGCGAGACGAATTGTTATCACCTGGGGCCGATGCGGGGGCTGGGGTCTCGGCATAATGTGGTGAAGTGGGGCGATGGGGCGAAGGAGGCTCGGGTTAGCCAGGCGGCGCATTGGCGGCCGTTTTACTACCTGACGACGGATGAGCGGACGGGGGATATCATTCGCGAGGCTGCTGAACATTCGGCGGCGGGTATTGGGAATTTCGATCCGATGCGGGAGGCCGAGCCGAAGCTTCCGGGTGAGCCTGCGGTTCGGCTGCGGATCGGGCCGGACTGGTTCGCGCTGGCGGGGAACTGGATGACGGAGTGGGAGCGGACTGGCGATACGAAGTGGCGGGACAAGATTCTGGCGGGCGTCGATTCGCTTGTGGCGATGCCTTATGGGCTTGAGACGGGGAAGCCTGAGGCGAATTCGAAGGCGCTGGCGGCTACGGTTGGGTATGACGATGCTACGGGGAAGATGACTCCGATTCCGAATCCGGAGACCCATGCGTTGGTGCCAGCGAACTATAACCTGGCGACGATTCAGGGCGGCGGAGAAGTGATGTTTGAGTTGGTGCCATTGCTGGGGCGGAAGGACTTTGAGGAGGCCTGGCTGAGGATGTGCCGGCTGGGCGTGGCGCCGCCTGAGGTATGGGACAAGGATCGGACTACGCATA
>CAZZYB010000043.1:0-15205 GCA_964658125.1 uncultured Acetobacteraceae bacterium
CCCCCAGGATTTCATACTCATCCTGCAAAGCTACGTAAGATCCCCAACTCTGTGGAGCGAGACTGCTATTGAGAGCGTATTTCTCGATGGCTCCTCTGTGGTCGCCTTGTTGGGAGAGTGCTGTCGCCCAGGAGTAGAGGATTTGTACCCGATCCCCGAGATGCTGTGTTTTCGGATACCGCGAAGAAGTAAAGCTTATCGCTTCGGATGATCTTCCGTGCTCTGTCAGATACACCGAATAGCTCGACGGTTGACAAACCCCATAAATATATTCTGCCGCGGAGAGCAGCAATCCTGGCAATTCTTTTTTTGGGCCAACGAAGCTCCTTGGCTCGATATCAATACCTCCTATGTAGAGGCTGATTTCATCTGCTCCAGAGTTCTCGATCGCGCCGGAAATTTCCCTGGTTGATGTAGCGAATTCATCATGAGGACGAGCGAGCGCTCGCAAACTCTCCATGATTTTGAAGGACCAGCTTGAAGGGCGTTGCGATTTCCAGCTGTCCTCGACGAAGGGAGGGTTCCAGGTGGCGCGGGTGTTCTGTTGGAGCTGACGTACCTGGTCAGCGATCTTTCCCGCAACTGCGGTCCCGTCGAATTCCTGGTTCAGATGGTTGTCGACGCGAAAATTTTCGATGCGGATGCTACGGTCTTCCACAATCCGGTAATTGGAGACACCGAGAGAGACCGCAGCGATTCCAACGCAAAGACCAAGAGACAACATCAAGAGCCAAAATGATAATCGTTTCCACGGGGGAGCCTTTCTGACCGCCGGTCTCGAGACGAGAGCACCATCATACGAACCGAAGTCTTGTGCAGTGGCGACCTGCTCGTCTGCTTCCAGGAGCGCTGTGGGTTCCGCTGCGCGAGCAACTACACGCCAGTCGAATGAGACTCTGTATCCACCCTTTGGCAGGTCCATGACGACAGCCTGTTCCGCCGATGCAGATGAATAGTACCGCCCAAGTTTCTCCCTGAGTCGGCGCGCCTCGATTCGTACGATGGGGTCCAGTTTTGGATCCCAGTCCTTGGCGCGGTCGAAAACGACAACTCCAATAGTTCTCTCGGTGAGCATCGGCGCGGTGGACAGCGATTCAACGACAACGTACTCCAGGAAGCGGATAATTCGCGCGGATCTCCGGAATGCGTCACTCTGGACCATTTCTCGCAGTGCGCTGAAAACAACAGCGTGACGCTCTTCAAGATCCGGTATGTGTGGAGTTTGTTGCATGCGTTGAAATCACTGCCGGCGAATAACGACGGTGTCCAGTCAGTTCGAATACATTTCAAATTCTAAATGATCTGCCGAGAGATGTTGCAGGGGTAACGCTTCCCTCTCGAAGAGTCAAGATAGTGGTTGCGGTATGCGCAAAATTCAGACTGCAAGTCTTTCTGATTGTGTCAGTTCTTCCAGACAATGCATGGCGATTTCGGAATCAAAAAGGAGGTCAGGCCGGGCCGCCACAGAGCTTCCGCGAGAGACGCAAAGGCCCATGAAGTTGAGGAACAAATCGGCGGGAAAGCCAGGCATCCTGACCAGTCCGCGACGAGCAGCCGTAAGCAAGTCGGACCAGGGTGCCGGCTCCGTCAAGCCATGTGCAGAGAGTAGATCCGGGCGGCAACATGCGGCCGGAGCAGCCGCGTCGATCAGCAAGCCGTAGAGTTTCTCTTCGTAGAGATAGCTTTCAAAAGATGGACCGAGTGCATCGTCTCTCAGGTCGTTCCACTGGTCCAAACTCAACATGGGTCGCAGGTCGGTGAGCAGGCCACCAGCGTGTGCTTCTCCCATCATGGGACGATCGACAACCAGCAGGTCGAAGGCGCTGGCGAGATCGGCGAGGTTGGTGTGCCCAAATTCATGGAGGCTACGTTTTTCCCACGTGATACGAATGTTGATGCTGGGATGACGCTCTTCAAACCTCTGTGCCGCCGCAATCAGTGGGGGCAATGCGCGACTGTGATTCCAGCTGACTCCCCTCAGCAGAATGCTACTCAAGCGGCACCTGCTGGTTGCAGCGCCACGGTGATGTTGCGACCGATCTCGGCGGAGCGACAAGCAGCTTCGACGACCTCCATCGCGGCCTGGCCCAAGGTGGCGGGTGAGCGGTTGGCGGAGGGATCAAGTATGGAGTCGATCAGGTTCATTGCCGGCGCCCTATGTGGATAGATCTCGGATTCCTCAAGACTCGGATAGAGGAGAGGGTCGCCTTCCATCGGTACAAACTCCATGTGACCTCCCCAGAGGTCAAGGAACAGCATGCCTTCGGTTCCGAAGAGACGCACTTCGAAGTCTCTGCGGCTGGTGCTGGTGGCGCCGGTGCTTGCGATCGAAACGATCGAACTGTCGCACATCTTCAGGTTCAGGGTGTCGTAGAGGTCGATCGCTTCGCCATCATTGTGAAAGCGAGCGAATACTTCTGAAGGCCGCGCGCCGGTAAGGAAGCTGAGGTAAGCAGCGACATGGCAGACCTGGGCATAGATCTGTCCGGCGCCTGCGACCTTGGGGTCACTGTAGGTTCCAGATCGCGGATAGAGATAAGGGATGCCGTGAGTTGGCTGTGTGCTTGAACCGCGAAGCAGATGGCTGATCGGGTTCGTCATCAAAACGCTGATCATGCGCACTTTACCCAGAACTCCAGACTTTATGAGGCGCTGCGCTTCAGCGGCATGAGCGGTGTAGTGCCAGGGACAGCTGATGAGGAATTGAAGGTCGCGTTGCTGCGCCAACTGTACAAGGGTGGCGGACTCTGCCGCCGTCATCGTCATCGGCTTTTCGATCAGCACGTGTTTGCCAAGTGTGAGCGCTGCCGCGGCATGTTCATAATGCAGATTGGGGCTGCTGCTTACGACGACCGCCTCGAGCCCTTCGATTGCAAGCAACTCCACGGCACTAGTGCAGGCCACAGGGATAGCAAAATCATCCGCCACTTTGCGCGCCTCGGCGGCATCGCGCTTTTGGATTGCTACCAATTCCGCGGAGGGATGCGCGAGCAAAGCTGGGATGTGAGCATAGGTGGCCCACCAGCCAGCACCAATTACACCGCACTTGATTCGTTGCGCCATAGAATTTCCTCATAAGGCATCTCGCGGGAACATCGGACCGCAGTGCAAGACTGCGCGAAGGCCGATGCGGATTGATCTAGTTTGAAGCTGGAGTGGCTTGCTTCGGTCTTTCCAAAATTAGTTGCGGTCGCTCCGCTTTCGGCTCTGGAACGGCTTGATTGTTGATCTCGACACGTCGCTCCATAGCAGGCTGATCCATAAGACACGCTCAGTCAAAACGCATTGAGGCATGGAGGGCAATCAGAAAAGGGCCGGAAACGTAAGTTGCGCCTGGCGCAATTGTGGTTCGCGAACACAAGCTTGCGACCTTCGGTATTCGGGGTGCTAGAATCGCGCGGTGCCAACCCACAAGAATCCGCGTGCTCCAGTCACGCAGTCGCGCTACAAACTCGAAACGGTGTCGCGCGCGTGCGCTTTGTTACGTGAGTTCAATGACAATCGTCAAGCCTTGACGTTGAGCGAAATTGTTGAACGCACCGGAATGGAGCGCACAATCTGCTTCCGGCTGTTGCACACGCTTGAGGAAGAGGGCTTTCTCCGCAAGGCAGAGAGACGAAAGTATGCCTCTAATCTGCGCATCTTTAGCGGCAAGCGTTGGCGCATTGGGTATGCCTCGCAGGGGCATGATTCTTTCTCATCTGCGCTTGGTCAAGGATTGCGCTGGGCAGCGAACGAGCATCAGGTCGATCTGATCGAGTTTGATAACCAGTACAGCGCAAAAATGGCGCTACGGAATGCCGAGATGCTGGTAAAGCATCGGGTGGATTTGGCCATCGAATTCCAGGTGTATGACCGTATTGGCGCCAAACTTTCGAGCATCTTCCAAAGTGCCACCATTCCAGTCATTGCTTTGGATATACCTCAGCCGGGTGCCGCATTCTTCGGAGTCGATAACCACAAAGTTGGCTTGATGGCGGGCAAAGTATTGTTGAGGGCGGCCAAAGAGGAGTGGAAGGGCGAGTGTGATGAGCTGCTTTTGCTGGATCTGGAGATCGCCGGATCTCTTCCACACATGCGGCTATCCGGTGCTCAGTCTGTTCTGCGAAAGGGTCTTACGGGGCCTTCGATTACTACGTATCTGGAGTCCAGGGGAGAATTTGTCCGTGCGTTTGAGTTGACGCGCAAGCACCTGCAGTTCGCGCCCAGGCGACGCACCCTGCTCACTGGGGTGAATGACTTCGCAGTCCTCGGTGCGCTGCGCGCTTTCGAGGAGGCGGGCCGGAGCAATCTGTGCAAGGCGGTCTGTCTGGGTGGAACACCGGATGCTCGTAGAGAACTACGGCTTCCTAATACACGGCTCGCCGGTTCGGTGGCCTTCTTTCCGGAACGATACGGTGGAGGGATACTGTCTCTCGCCATGGATATTCTGCAGCACAAGGCTGTGCCTACAGCCATCTACGCTCCCGTTCAATTAATGACACCGCGCAATGTGGACCAGTTCTACCCGATGGACAGCTACGGGCTCTCCGATATTGACCGAAGCTCGCTCTAAGGAGCAACGCAGCCTCATCCTCACCTGGAACTCAATTGCGCTTTGCGCAAACTGGAAAGGGACTAAGTTTGAATTTGCCATGCCGCCCCTCGGTGAATAGTGTTTGGCGCGACAAGTAAAGGCTCGGACCGCGTAGTCAGTTTGTTTACAGGCAAGCTAGAGGCGCGGGCAATACCAATAACGGGCTGTATTGCGTTCACCGTTGGAACGTGTGCGGACTCAACGTAATTCATGAAAGATATCGGCATCGCCGCTGGAATAAAACTTAGAGGAGGCAAGGAATGCAAACCGTTGAAAGTAAGGCTGGGTTCGGTATCGTTGTGAAAAGGGCTCATATTGGCACATTGTGTGCGGTGATTTGCCTTGTAATGGCTATGTTCGGGGGCTCTGCCCGAATGGTGGCGCAGCAGTACCTCGGAACGCTTGCGGGCACGGTGACGGATCCTTCGGGTGCCAAGGTTGCCAATGCGCAGCTTACGGCGACGGACACGGTCACCCATTTCGTTACACGATCAACGACCAACGGTACGGGCGAGTACTCGATCCCGTTTCTAACGCCCGATACCTACACCCTGACGGTGCAGGCAAGTGGCTTTGGATCGCAGGCCAAGACGGACATTGTGTTGAACGCCAGCAGCAACGTCAAAGTAGACTTTGCGCTAACCGTTGGCGACGTCAGCCAGAGAGTGGTCGTAAGTTCAGACCAGGTGCTCCTCGACACGGAGTCCGCAGATTTGAGTACAACGCTCAGCACGAAAGAGACCGCCGACACTCCGAACGTCGGCAACGCCCCATTCGTGTTCGATACGATGGCGGCAGGCGTAACGACTGGCGCCTTCATGCAGTCACAGGCGAGCAGTTTCGCAACGTCCTTTGGCGGAACAGCCATTCAAGTAAGTGTGAACGGCAACAGCGGCCACGTTCGTCTCACTCTGGACGGTATCCCGGATGATCCAGCGGAAAGGTTTTCCGGCGCAGACTATCTCGGATTCTCCCCGCCCATTGACGCAGTTCAGGAAGTAAAAACTCAAAACACTTTATTCGATGCGCAGTATGGCCACGGGGCGGCCGTCATCAACTCGGTTCTGCGGAGCGGCTCCAATGATTACCATGGATTTGTCTCCTATCTCTTCCGCAATACCTATCTCGATGCGAACCAATATCAACGCGTGCCCAACCAGAACTCGACTAACCCGGCACTCGCAACTCACCGCATCAACGATCAGTGGGAAGAGCCTGACTTCGTTCTTACCGGCCCGCTGAGCATCCCCAAGCTTTACGATGCCAAAGGGAAAACGTTCTACATGGTGGCTTACGATCGGATTCAGTCCAAATCCGCAGTAGCTTACCCATCAACGGCGTTGCTTCCAACTCCCGCCCAACTGGGCGGCGATTTCTCAGCGTTGTGTTCGAATTTCCAGCCGAACGGCGTTTGCAGTCCCGGCGCCGGTGTTCAAATCTACGATCCTCTTACCGGCAATGCTTCCGGCAACCGCACTCCATTTCCAGGCAATATCATTCCAGCCAATCGCATCAGCGCGGTCGGCTCGGCGTTGGCTTCCTACTTCCCAGCGCCGAATAGCACTGCCGGGGGAACGGCTTATAACTATGTCGCCCAGATCACGACCTATCCCCAGAAGTACTTCTCGTTCGTCGCCCGGGTGGACCACTCCTTTTCGGAAAAGAACAAGATGAATGGGAAGTTCTTCAAGTCCATTCTGAATCAACTGCAGCCTAACGACGGGTTCCCGAAGCCCGAGGGAATCACAGGGTCCGATTACACCGTCTACCGCAATAACGTGGGGGGTGCAATCGAGGATGTCTATGTAATTTCAAATACCCTGGTTGTGAACGCGCGTCTCGGCGTCATCTACCATCCATTTGGACTTATCTATAAAGGGCTTTCATTTCCGCTTGCGTCGATCGGTATCAATGCTACCGGTCTGAACTATCAATCGTTTCCTGGAATATCGTTCTCTGACGGATATGCGGGCCTCGCCGCCGGCGCGGGTGGACAGGTAAGCACAGACGCGGTGACTGATCCGTCGGTGCTTGTGTCCAAGACTCTTGGCAAGCACAGCGTGAAAGTTGGGTTTGAAGCCAACTTCGTGCGATACAACGTGCAGAATCCTCAAAGCGGCTTGGGTACGTTCGGATTCAATCGGCAGTTTACACAGCAGAACTCACTCGGTACTTGTGGAAACTCAACATGCACGGTTGGAGGCGATCCTAACTCCGGCAACGCTGTTGCGGCATTGCTGTTGGGGTATCCCTCCAGCGGTAGCTACGCGAACAACATTGCCTACGCGTTGCAGCAGAATTACTATGCAGGTTTTGTCCAGGACGATTGGCGCGTTCGCCCTAGACTGACCGTCAACCTCGGTCTGCGATGGGACTATGAGTCTCCCTTCACGGAGCGCTATAACCGATTGGTCGCCGACTTCTGTACAACTTGCGCGAGCCCACTGCAAAGCTCAGTCCCTTCTCTGGCATTGAACGGCGGGCTCACCTTCGTCACGAGTGGCAATCGTCACCCTTACCCGTCCGACTTCAATAAGTTACAGCCCAGATTCGGCATCGCGTATCAGGCCGCGCCGAATGTGGTGCTGAGGGGCGGATATGCCATGGTCTATTTAGACACGCTGGAGACGCCGATCAACTACGGGTACAGCGCGTCGACGAGTTATGTTGCGACCACCGACAGCAATCATCCCTCCAACGCTCTTACCAATCCATTTCCCTCGGGCGTGGTGCAGCCGACCGGGAGTACGCTGGGGCTCTCCACTTCGCTAGGACAGGCCGTGAGCTATAACGACCAAGGTCACGTGCAGCCCAGAATCATGCAATACTCCGGCAGCGTACAGACGCAGATGCTAGGCACTCTGCTTCAGATTGCGTACGTCGGCGAAAAAACCGATCACCTCGAAGTAAGCAAGTCGATCGACGGCTTGCCTCTTCAGTACTACAACCAGCCTGCCTCTTCGGGGATTGCAACCTTCCTCACAACGCAGGTAGCAAACCCGTTCTATGGAGTCTTGCCTTCATCCTCCGCTCTCGGTGCCCCGACCGTTCAAAGGCAGTCGTTGCTTACGCCTTTCCCTGAGTTTACGGGTGTTACCGACACTCTGGCCTCTCTTGGACGCCAGAACTTTAACTCGCTGCAACTAACGGCCAGGAAGCCCTTGAGCCATCGGTTCAGCATCCAGGGCAACTTTACCTGGTTGAAGTTGATGGACCAGAACACCTACCTGAATGGCGGTCAGAATACATTCGACCAACTCTATCGGTACGAGGATCCAACCCCCACTCTGATTGGCAACGTGATCGGCAGTTACCAGTTCGGCTCCGCCGCTGGGCATTCCCGTTTTGTCCAGGCATTGCTCGGTGGATGGCAGATCAACGGTGTCTTGCGTGCTCAGAATGGAAACCTGGTCGCTAGTCCGGGTGGCACTGTAACTCAACTAGGAAGTGCTAGTCAGGGAAGTAGCTCCTATGGCAACTTCTTCAACACATGCTATCTCAGCGCCGCTGGCGTACCGGTTGTGGGTAAAGGAGCCTGCGCTTCACCTGGTTCGACTCCGGCATTTCAGCTGGCTGTGAACGCATATCAGCTGCGGACAATCAACCTCTATCTTGATGACGTCCGGCAGCGGGTACATCCGCTTCTGGATACCTCGATCTTCAAGCAATTCAAAATTCACGAGACTTACAACTTCGAGATTCGTGGAGCTTTTTTCAATACCCTGAACACACCCAACTTTGCCGGCCCGAACACCAGCATCGGATCGGCGAACTTTGGCGTGGTGGCGCTGACTCAGGCCAACGATCCAAGATTGACTGAACTCACCGCTCGCTTCAACTTCTAGCTCAGAGGCCATGACTCAGTCGCACCAACTGAGTCATGGCCTTTGCTTTCCGATCCTGATCCGTGAGCTGCAAGATGAAGAAGATGTCTTCATTCTAATGTCGTTTTCCCGAGGCTTTATGAGGGTTCGTACCGGTTCAAACGGATGCCACGGTGGTTTGATTCTCAAGTGTCTGGTCAGCTTGATTTGTGGCAGTCTCATGGCGGTGGCGCAGGTACCGAGATCCGATGGTTCGACAAAGCCGTCGTTGGACGAAGGCTTTCGCCAGCCTCCTGCAGCAGCTCGGCCCTGGGTCTATTGGATGTGGCTAAGAGTCAGGACAAACCATGCCGCTCTCACAAGAGACCTTGAGGAGATGCACGCAAAGGGGATAGAAGGCGCAATTATTTACGACAGTGGCGTCGGTGGAGGAATGGAAGCCGATTCGCGCATGGTGTTAGGTCACAAAGGGTATACAAGGGTCCGGACCGACGACTATGCCAGTGCGCACTTCACTCCGATACCATTTCCGGAAATGACAACCTGGGGGCCAGAATCGAGAGAACTGCTGAGGTTCGCGGCAAAGGAAGCCGGGCGTCTTCGAATCAAGCTGGTCATCAGCATTGGACTTGCCGGTACTTCGGGCGACATAGCTCCCGTGTACGGTCAGCAGCAGCTCCTCTGGTCGGAACTTAGTGTCAATGGACCGTCCACGTTCGCCCAGGTGTTACCGGAGCCGCTGACGATTGTGCATCCGTCGAGCACGACTTCGCCGGGGTCGACTCATGCCGATGCGAAGTCACCTGACGGCAAGCTCAAGCCAAAAGATATCGCCTTCATCGCAGTGCCAGATAAGCTGAACTTTTCGGCTTCTGAAGCGATATGGGTCCATGAGCTGCCTGATACTCAAGGTAGATTGCATTGGGCGGTGCCTCCTGGCAAATGGAAGCTTCTCCGGTTTGCGTACGCACCCACCGGAAAGACGAATGCCTGGGGTTACTTCACAGACGCTATGAGCGCTGAAGCGCTGGATGCGACATGGAATGCAACCATCGGCCCTATCCTCGCGGAGATGACGCCCGCAGAACGGGATGGACTTTACGGAATTGAGGATGATAGCTGGGAAGCAGGCGAGTCGACATGGACGAACCTTTTCGCGCAGGAGTTTCAACGGTTGCGCGGCTATGATCTTATTCCGTGGCTACCCGTTCTCGCAGGAAAGCAGATGGGAACCGTCGCCGACAGGGCTGGTGTACAGCGCGACTATAACCGCACCGTTGCCGATCTGATTGCCCAAAATCACTACGCCCATCTGACCGAACTGGCACACCGCAATCATCTGATTTCCTATGCTGAAGCAGCGGGACCCAATTCGCTTCAACTCGATCCTCTCAAAAATAGCAGTTACATTGATGTGCCGATGGGTGAATTCTGGATGCCGTCTCAGCACCGGCCCACGCTGGACCGGCGCTTTCTGGCGCGTGATTCCGCAAGTGCCAGCCATGTGTATGGCAAACCTATCAACGGGTGTGAAAGTTTCACATCGCTCGGGCCCTTCTGGGAAGAGAGCTTCTTCGATATGAAGATCACCGCAGACCAGGCATTCAACGACGGTTGCAATGAGCTGGTCGTGCACAATTTCAGTCAATCGCCTTCGCTTACAGCAATGCCGGGCTATGTCTATTTTGCCGGCACACTATATGGACGGACGACGACCTGGTGGAACGAGACTCCTGCATTCAACGCGTATCTTGGACGCAACGACTTTCTTCTCCAGCAGGGGCTGTTTGTAGCTGATGCTCTCTACTATCGTGGAGATGCCATCGGGCAGATCGAGCAACGTAAGACGGAGCCCGCACTTCCTGCGCCAGGATTCGACCACGATAATGCGAACTTGGATGTGTTGCTTCATCGTACCAGCGTGCATGACGGTCGCATAACTCTTCCTGATGGGATGAGTTATCGCATGATGGTTCTACCTGACAATTCGCCCATGACAATGGCTGCCCTTCGAAAGATTAAAGAACTCGTTATGGCAGGAGCGATTGTAGTTGGTCCGCGTCCGACCGGGATAGCCGGTTTAATCACCGTTCCCTCTGAACAAAAGGAGTTTAGCTCCCTGGTTTCGCAACTCTGGATCGCTGATGGAGGCGCACAAGCGCATCCGGATCATGTGTGGAATATGAGCCCCGTTGAGGCGTTGCATGCATTACGGCTCCTACCGGACTTTGCTTACGAAGGGCTTAGCCCAGACGGTCAGATCGACTGGATACATCGACGCGCTGCCGGTACGGACATATACCTTGTGTCTAGCCGTTGGGATCCGCAGGAGAAGATTGTTGCGAAATTTCGAGTTGCGGGAAAGCAGCCTGAGTTGTGGGATCCAATAACGGGTGAGATTCGAGATGCCAAGGCTTTCCGACAGCAGGATGGTCTTACAATTGTGCCCCTGGAGTTCAACCCGCGTGGTTCGGTGTTCGTCGTGTTTCGTAAGTCGATCTCCAGCAATGCCTCTGGTCAAGCCACAACGAATTATTCTAAGTTCGTAACAGTCCAGAATCTGAGCGGCCCCTGGGTCGTTTCGTTTGACCCGAAGTGGGGTGGTCCGGAAAGCGTCACCTTCAACACGTTGGTGGATTGGACAAATCGTCCAGAGAACGGAATCCGTTATTACTCTGGAACTGCAATCTACCGTAAAGAATTTACCCTTGACACCTTGCCTCCGAACGGCGAGCACCTCATGTTTAATCTGGGGCAAGTACATGAGGTTGCCACGGTGCACCTGAATGGAAAAGATTTGGGGATATTGTGGAGTCAACCTACACGGGTGGATATCACCAGGGCCGCTCACATAGGCACGAATAAACTTGAGATATCGATCGTTAATCTTTGGCCGAATCGTTTAATCGGCGATGCAGCGCCGAACTCAACACCTCACTTCACCGTGACCAATACCCACAAGTTCAATGCAGATACGCCGCTGCTTCCTTCTGGATTACTCGGCCCAGTTACCCTGGAGAGGGAAGTATGGTGAGGATAAGCCGGCTTGATGCGCAAGCGTCATGAGGAGCTCAAAGTGGCCGCCTGCCGATCTATGCAAGGCTTGCATTACGTGGATCGAGCTTGCAAGGAGCGTAGGGTGCACACTACAGTCGCAAACTCTTTCCATCGACTCCCGTTGCAAATGCGGCGACCGAATACTGAAGAAGATGATGCCTGAGTAAGAGGAGCTGGGGTTGTGATGAATAAAACAAACGGAGGACCATGGGTGATGTGGATGCTGCCGCTCTGGCTCCTGGCAACTGGCATCTGCTTACAGGCACAGCAGCACAGAAACAGAAGTCAGGATCCGCTCTTGCAGGGCTTCGAGCGTCCTCCCCAGAGCGCAAAGCTACGCTGCTATTGGTGGTGGCTGAACGGGCACACCGATAAGAACACCATCACCCGAGACCTGGAGGAGATGGCGAAGAAGGGCTACGGCGGCGCGCTGCTCGTGGACGCTAACGGCGCGGACCAGTCCGGCAACGAGAACGTACCCGCTGGCCCCGAGTTTGGCAGTCCGGGCTGGACCGAGCTTTATATCTATGCGTTGAAGGAGGCCGACCGGCTGGGGCTGGAGATCACGCTGAATATCACCAGTGGTTGGAACTTCGGCGGACCGGCGGTAAAGCCCGAGCAGGCCTCTAAGGTCTTGACATGGTCGCGAACCACGGTGCCTGCGGGAGCGACTGCCGCGGCGCTAACCATGCCCTCGATCAAGCGGCAGTTTTACCGGCAGATTGCCGTGCTTGCTTATCCGCTGCACGAAGGCGCGTCGATAGCAGGTGAGAGCGGAAGCGGCCGCCATGCGCTGCGTGATCTGGAGCACAAGAACGCTTCGAAGGAAATGAGCTTCTCCATGCCCGATGCTACGTCGTTGTTGACGGATGAGATGCCGTCGATATCGGATGCAGACAGCAGCGTGCGTGAGGTGCTCGACATCACACAGCAGGTACGTGCGGACGGTACCGTGAGTTGGCGGGCGCCTGCGCAAGGGACAGCTTGGGAGATTCTGCGAATCGGTTACACGGCTTCCGATGCGCGGGTGTCGACCTCAAGCGGGGCCTGGCAGGGACTCGCCATCGACTACCTAGATCCGGGCGCGTTCGACCTGTACTGGAACACGACGGTGGAACCTCTGCTTGTGGCGGCGAAGCCCTACCTGGGTAAGAGCTTGAAGTATGTTGCGACCGATAGCTGGGAGCTGGGCGGAGCCAACTGGACTCGCAGTTTTCAGGAAGAGTTCAAGCGGCGCCGCGGATATGACCCGATTCCGTATCTGCCAGTGGTTGCGGGACGTATCGTCGGTAGCCGCAAGATCAGCACACAGTTTCTCAACGATCTGCGCCGTACTGTCGGCGACCTGGTGAACACGCATTACGACCGCATGGCAGAACGGGCGAAAATCTACGGTCTGGGAACCCAGTGCGAGTCCGGTGGACCGCACGGAGGTCCATTGGATGCGCTCGAGACTTTCCGCATGAGCGCGATACCGCAGACCGAATATTGGGCGATGTCCAAAGAGCACCGCTCTGCGGATATTGATCGCTTCTTCGCAAAGGAAAGTGCCAGCGCAGCGCATATCTATGGCAAGCCTTTTGCGGCCGATGAGGGCATGACCTCGATAGGCAACCAGTGGAGTGAATCGCTGGGAGATAACCTGCGGCCCTCGTTCGACCGGGCGTTGACGGAGGGCATGAACCGCCTCGTCTGGCACGAATTCACCTCTTCGCCGAAAGAATTAGGACTGCCTGGGCAGGAATACTTCGCGGGTACTCATTTAAACCCAAACGTTACCTGGTGGGATCACGCGGCACCTTTCTTCGCCTATTTAAATCGCTCGCAATTTCTGCTGCAACAAGGGGAACCGGTGAGCGATCTGTTGTATTACTACGGCGACAACGTGCCCAATTTCGTGCGATTGAAGAGCAGCGACCCAGCCAAGGTGCTTCCGGGCTTCGACTACGACGTGACCGACTCAGAAGTATTGTTGGGCCGGCTATTAATCGTAAACGGAGACCTGCGTACGCCTGAAGGCATCCGTTACAGGGCGCTCGCCTTGCCGCAGGCGCGTCTATTTCCGCTGGCGGAGCTTCTGCGGATTGAGCAATATGTGCGAGCAGGTGGCTCCGTGATTGGACTGCGCCCGCTAGGGCAGCAGGGCATTGTGACCGCGGCGCAACAGAAGACCTTCGCAGACACCGTAGACAAGTTGTGGGACCCTTGCGAGGCCAGCAGCACCCATCATGCAGCCGTCGCAAAAGGGCATCTATATTGCACGGACGATGCGCACAAGGTCTTACTGTCGATGGGTGTTCTGCCGGACCTGACGACAAAAGAGGACAGCGCGACTGTACTGGACTATGTTCATCGCCGCGACGCGAATGACGATATCTACTTCGTTCGGAATACAACGGAAGCGCAGATTACGCGACGTGTAGTGTTTCGCGCCGTGGGAGAACTCAAGCTCTTTCATGCGGACACAGGAGCCGTGCAATCGAGCCTCTTGTATGTGCCCACCGCGGATGGAAGAACAGAGGTGCCTCTCTCCTTGGGACCGCACCAGTCGATCTTTGCCGTATTTCACCACGCCGCTGCCACTTCGTACGTCACTCAGATCGAACGTAACGGAGCTTCGGTGTATCAAGCTAGCGGGACAACAGAGGACTTGCACGGTGTCGAAGTCTGTCTCCGATCGGATGGCGTGCACCTGACGACACCCACGGCGGGGATCTATACCGTGAGACTGTCTAATCGTGACGTCCTATCTGCTACCGTAGCACTGGCCGCTAGACTCCCCGTCATAGGCCCCTGGACGCTGCGCTTTCCGGCTGGCTGGGGCGCGCCCGCAGAGACCGTCCTTACGCGTCTTGCATCATGGACGCAGAGTAACGATCTTGGAATTCGATATTTTTCGGGGACGGCGACGTACAGCACGGTCGTTAATCTGACAACAGTGCAAGCTGCGGCTTTGAGTTCTTCAGAGCTCAATCTCCAGGAAGTTCATGAGGTTGCCGGCGTGCGCATCAATGGAGTTCAGGCGGGCATTGTTTGGAAGCAGCCCTATACGGTAAATTCACGAGCTATGTTGCACGCCGGCGTAAACCAGATCGAAGTGGATGTGACGAACCTTTGGCCCAACCGTTTGATCGGCGATGCACAAAATCCAGGAGAAAAACACTACACGTGGACCAATGTGCGCAAGTACACCAGAGACTCGCCGCTTCTGGACTCCGGCCTGATTGGGCCCGTCAAGTTCGTTCCGGCCTACGATGTTGTCCTGAATGCGCGCCATAGGGCTGTTGGCTCCAAGGACGGCAAATAGAGTTCCATGAAGGGGATTCTCCAGCGTTCGGACCATCATTTTTATAGCCACGGAAAATACGAGTCGGTAGAACTTTTTAATGCTGAATGAATAAAAGATATGCGGTTTGGGAGTAAGTACGGAGTAAGAACCTTCTTCGAACTGACTCTAGACCAGAAAGTTACGGCCAAAGAACCGGCCCTGCATCTTCCGCATTTCGTGGGTTTCTTTATCAAAGGTTTGGTCTGTCGATTCCTCTTGCAACCAAAAGCGCCCTGGAACCCAGTTCTTACCCCATTTTCTTACCTTTTCTGCGCGCGCTCAAGACCTCATTGTGAAGGTGGGGATGCGGAAGGAACGACTTCGGCACTGCGGAAGGTCAGAGGGCCGCCCAGATCAATTGGAGGAGATCGTCCCCAAACTTCCGGCTCGGGAACAGGCAGCAAAAAGTACTTACTCTTT
>CAZZYB010000044.1:0-4136 GCA_964658125.1 uncultured Acetobacteraceae bacterium
AGGTGGTGTGGATGCGTTTGGCGAAGCTGGCGATGTAGGCGGTGACGGCGTAGCTGCCCGGGGTGATGTTCGCGGAGAGGGCGACCTGGTTCATCTGAGTAGAGCGGGCGAGGAAGGTGGTGAGCAGCGCGGTGCCAGCGGAGCCGCCGATGTTGCGGGCGAAGTTCGATAGCGCGGAGATCTGGTTGGACTTTTCGCGGGGGACACCGACGTAGTTCAACGTGCTGATAGGGATGAAGATGAAGGGCAGGCCGACGACCTGGAGCATGCGCCACGTGGTGACGGTTCCGAAGCTGGAGTAGAGGTCGAGACGGGTGAGGTTGTAGAGGCCTGCGGCCACGGCGAGATAGCCGAGCATGACGGTGAGGCGCGGATCGGATTTGCCGAGGGTACGGCCGGCGACGAACATCATGACCATCATGACGAAGCCGGCGGGGGAGAGGGCCATGCCCGCGCGTTCGGCGGTGTAGCCGAGCAGGCTTTGCAGGTACTGGGGGATGAGCACCGTCGAGCCGAAGAGAACCATGCCGAGGACGAGTTGGAGGAAGACTGCGGTGCCGAAGTTGCGGTTTTTGAGGAGCTTGAGGTCGACGATGGGGTCGGGGTGGTTCCACTCCCAGAAGACGAAGAAGACGAGCGTGATGACGGCGAGGGCGGCGGTGAGCTGGATCTGTCCGGAACCGAACCAGTCCTTTTGCTGGCCCTTGTCGAGGGTGTACTCAAGGAGGCCGACGCCGATGGCTACGGCGGCCAGGCCGGTGAAGTCGACGGGGTCGCGGCGTCTGGTGCGGGCGGTTACTTCGGGCGGGTCTTCAACCATGCGGTTGGAGAGGAAAAGCGAAAGCAGGCCGATGGGGATGTTGATGAAGAAGATCCAATGCCAGTTGTAGTTGTCGGTGATCCAGCCGCCGAGCGTTGGGCCGATGGCCGGGGCGACGACGACGGCCATACCGTACACGGCGAAGGCCTGGCCGCGTTTTTCGATGGAGAAGGTGTCGGCGAGTATGGCTTGCTCGCTGGGTGCGAGGCCGCCGCCGCCGAGGCCCTGGAGAATGCGCGCGATGATGAGGAAGCCGAGGCTGGGCGCGAAACCGCAGAGCGCGGAACAGAGGGTGAACATCGCGACGCAGGTCATGTAGAAACGCTTGCGTCCGATGCGGTTGGAGAGCCAGCCGGAGATGGGAAGGATGATGGCCGAAGAGACGAGGTAGCTGGTGAGGACCCAGGTAGCTTCCTCGGACGAGGCGCCGACCGAGCCGGCGATGTGCGGGAGCGCGACGTTGGCGATGGAGGTATCGAGGACCTCCATGAAGGTCGCAAGCGTAACCGTCAGGGCTATGAGCCAGGGGTTGTGCTTCGGTTTCCAGACGGCTTCTATGACGGCCTCTCCACGTATCAGTCTACTGATATATAGTATCAGCAGACTGATACGGAGGCCAAACGATGAAGCTGCACAAAGAGAAGCACAAGGCTCCGAAAGAAGAACGCAAGGCAGCCGAGGCGCGTAGCTGTTCGGAGAACATGCGACGGCTGATCACGGGGATTCGGGGACGCGTGGAAGATGAGCTGCGTGCGGATGGGCTGACGCTGCCGCAACTGAGGTTGCTGAAAGCGGTGAAGCAGCAGGAGGACGTGAGCGCGGCTTCGCTGGCGAGGACCTGTAGTGTGACGCCACAAACGATGCAGGCGGTGCTGGGGCGTGCGGTGCAGGCTCGATGGATCGTTCGTGGCAAGTCGAAGAAAAACGACCGGTTTGTGACCGCTACGCTGACGCCCATGGGGGAATCGGTGCTGAAGCAGGGTATGGATGTGGTGGTGCGGATTGAGGAGCGCATCTGGCGCGAGGTGGGCCTGTCGGATATGAAGCAGTTGAACGAGACGCTACAGGCGGGGATTGCCGCTTTGGAAGGCGAGTAGAGCTGGCAGCCGTTTCAGTGTGATGGAGTGGCACGCGCCGTCGGTGGGTGGGTTGGCGTGCTAGTTTTGAGATTGGGCCTCGGAGTGGTGGGGCCGGAAGAGGATGCGGATGCACGCCGATCTTGAACGCCTTATAGCGCTCCAGCAGCAGGACCTTGAGGGAAAACGACTGCGCGCGGAGTTGATCGAGGCTCCGAAGTGGGTGGCGGCCGCCGAAGCGGCGTTGAAGAAAGCGAAGGCGGGGTTGGCGGCGGCTGAAGAGGCTCTCAAAAAGGAAGAGGTGCTGCGGCGGAGCCAGGAGAGGGATGTGACTGAGCGGCGGGGCAAGATTTCGCGGCTGAGCAAGCAGATGGAAACGGCGGCAAGCGCCGCGCAAATCTCGGCGTTCGAGCACGAGATCAAGTTTGCGGAGGATGCGATTCGGACGCTCGAGGATGAGGAGATTGCGTCCATGGAGCGGACTGAGCAGCAGGAGGCGGCGCGGGATTTCGGCAAGGCTGCCGTTGAGATGACTACGGCGAAACTGGCAAGTGAGCGTGAACGTGCGGCGAAGACAATCGCCGTCGATACGGAGGCGCTGAAGGTTGTGGAGGCGCAACGGGCGAGCTTGCGTGCAGCGATTGCGGAGAATTTGCTCGCGACTTATGACCGGGTATCGAAGGCTAAGGGGACAGGGGTTTCGGAGGGTGTGGATCACAAGTGCTCGGCGTGCCAGATGATGGTGCGGCCGCAGCGCTGGAACGATCTGACGGACCGGGCCAATCCGGATGCGATTTTTACGTGCGAGACCTGTGGACGGCTGCTGTACTGGGACCCGCGGCGGGATGCTCCGGTGGATTGGAAGCCGGGCCAGGTGACGGGGCAGAAATGATGAAGGCCAGCAGCGGGCGCAAGATCATTTGTGTCGATATGGATGAGGTGATCGCTGACGCTCTGGGTGAGCACCTGTTGCGCTACAACCGTGATTTCGGCTGCAATATCACTGTGGATGATCTGCATGGAAAGTGGTTGTGGGACTACATCCCTGAGGAGCGGCAGTCGGTGCTTTATGAGTACATGTCGTCGGAGGATTTCTTTGCGGTGCTGGATGTGATGCCCGACGCGCAGCGTGTGCTGGCGCGGTTGCAAACGCGATACGACGTGTTTATTGCCACAGCGGCGATGGAGGTTCCTACCAGCTTTAATGCCAAGTTCAAATGGCTGGAGCAGCATTTTCCGTTTATTCCGCCGTCGCGGATTGTGTTTTGCGGAGATAAAAGCATCCTGGCGGGCGATTATCTGATCGACGACAACCCACGGCAATTGCGGCTGTTTCGGGGCGAGGGGATATTGTTTTCGTCGCCGGCGAACGCGGAGGTTACGGGGTTCAGGCGGGTGGATAGCTGGGCGGATGTGGAACGGATGTTCCTGGGATGAGCGGATGCTTGATTTGTCCGACGACTTCGTTGGTAAGACGCGCGCTTGGTTTGTGCGGGAGCGGGCTGGCGCTTGCGCTGATGGCGGGATGTGCGAGCCCGGGGCAGCCGCGTCCGCCGTCGCTGCATTTGCCGGAACGCGTCACAAACCTGACGGCTCTGCGTGAAGGCGGGGCTGTGAAGATTCACTTCACGGCACCTTCGCGGACGACTGAGGGGGAGGGGCTTAGAGCGCCGGGGATGGCGAGTTTGTGTCGAGCAGTGGGAGATGGGCCGTGCCGTGCGACACAGAGTTTTCCGGCGAAGATGGCGGTTTCTGGAGCCGTGGAGTGGGTCGATGTGTTGCCCACGGAACTGGCCCATGGAGCAGCGCGGCGGCTGGTTTATCGCGTGGAAATTTTCAATGCTGCGGGGCGGAGTGCGGGAGCGTCGGATCCAGTGGATGCGGCTGCGGGGGATGCTCCGCATGGGGTCGAGGCGTTTAGGGTGGAGGGCTCGCATGCGGGGGTGGTGCTGCGGTGGACGCCCGGCGCTCCGGATGGCGGCGAAGTGCTGGTGGAACGCGAGTCGTTGAATGCACCTGCGGCTGAAAAGAATACCGTCGCCGCAAAAGGTGCGGGGGTGAGGAAGGGACGGCGCGCGCCTTCGGCAACGGCAAGTGCGGGGAGGGCGACGAATGCGCGATTGGTGTGGCTTCATGCGACGGCCGCAGGGGATGGAGGCGGCATGGTGGATGGGTCGGCGGTGGCGGATGAGCCTTATCGATATACCGCCGTTCGGAGCCGCTTCGTGACCGTAGACGGA